>CAMOUE010000028.1 GCA_946626265.1 uncultured Eggerthellaceae bacterium
AGCGTCTGATAGAGCTTCGACACGTCGAGCGGTTTCGATAGGTGGGCGTTCATGCCCGCGTCGAGCGCGGCCTCGACGTCTTCCGTGAAGGCGTTCGCCGACGCGGCGATGATGGGGATGCGTGCCAGCTCCGCGTTCTCGAGCCTGCGTATTGCCCGCGTTGCGTCATAGCCGTCCATGACGGGCATGCGAACGTCCATGACGATGGCGTCATACGGTCGCTCGGCGCTCGCCTCGACCATGGCCAGCGCTTGCTTGCCGTTTTCGGCAGAATCTACCTCGACGCCCGCCTCCTCGAGAATCACCGTCGCGATCTCGCGGTTGATGAGGTTGTCCTCGACGAGGAGCACGCGAGTGCCCTTGAGGTCGAATGCCGCGTTGGGTTCTGTTATCGCAGTCGAGTCGTTTTCGTCGGGCGGTGCGATTTCGAGTTGAATGCGAATGGAGAATTCGGTGCCTTTTCCAGGCGCCGTGCCGATGTCGATCGTTCCGCCCATGAGGTCGACTATGTTTTTCGTGATGGCCATGCCCAATCCAGTTCCCTGGATGCCGCTCACAGTCGAGCTCCGTTCTCGTTCGAACGATTCGAACACCCGGGCGGCGAACTCCTCGCTCATGCCGATGCCGCTGTCCTTCACGCGCAGGACGTAGAGCGCGAAACCCTCGCGTTCGCTTGGCTCCTGCGCAAGGTCCACGTGCACGCTTCCGCCAGATGGGGTGAATTTGTACGCGTTGCTCAGCAAGTTGAGTAGAACCCTGTTAAAACGGGGCTTGTCGCAAAGCGCGCGCCTGTCCGAGACGGACGAGGTGTCAAACGAGAATTGGATGTTCTTCTCGTCCATCTGGACCATGAACAGGTCGCATGCTTCCTTCACTGACTCGCACATGTCGACTACGCCATAGGCGAGCTCCATTTTTCCGCTTTCGATTCGACTCATCTCGAGCACGTCGTCTATGAGCGAGAGCAGGTACTGGCCCGAAGTGTCGATCTTGGAGAGGTATTCGCGTATCTGGGTTTCGCTCACGTTCGCGCGTTGTGCGAGATGCGCGTACCCGATGATCGCGTTCATGGGGGTTCGGAGGTCGTGCGACATGTTCGAAAGGAAGGCGGTCTTGGCCTTGCTCGTCTGCTCCGCCTCGAGTCGTTGCAGGTTGATTTCCTTCTCGCGTCTCCTCATGATTGAGTAGATGTTGAACATGATAGCCAGGCTGAAGGCGAGCAAGAGCATTTGGCCGACGCTGTTGTTCATGAGCAACGTGCGCATGTCGTCGATTCGGTTCTCGAGGAACGCCTCCTCTGCTGCGACGT
Source organism: uncultured Eggerthellaceae bacterium (assembly GCA_946626265.1). Lineage (GTDB taxonomy): Bacteria > Actinomycetota > Coriobacteriia > Coriobacteriales > Eggerthellaceae > UBA9715. The sequence goes on from CAMOUE010000028.1 coordinate 1,310, forward strand.
CGTCCTGGTCGAAGACGACGTCGTGGTCGATGTACTCCTGGGCGTAGTACGCGCTCACGTCCGAAACGGCTTCTTCGGTTATGTCGTGCGTAAGCTGGCGATTCCACATGGTGGAGGCGAAGAACACAAGGAAGAGCAGGGCAATCCAAACGATGGTCGACTTTCCGAAGCGGTTCTCGCGGTCCCGTTGGAACGTTATCCTGAAGAAAATGAGGCCGAGCACGCTCCAGATTGTGAGGATGAGGTACGACTCCGGAGCGAGGGCGTTGGCCGACAGGAGGTTCGGGACGAGCGGGAAAAAGAAGAAGAGCGCCGATAGCGCCAAGCCCAGCAAGCTCGACAACGTTACGGTCCTCAAACCCTTGTCGAGCGAGTCCTTGAGGGCGCATGCGGAAACGTAGCCGTAAGCGATGGCGGCGCTTATCGAGGTCACGTCGACTATCCAGCCGATGGCGGCCCTGCCGGCGAACGGGACGAATGCCGATAGGCACATGATCAAGACGATCGCATTGCGCGGCACGTCGTTCCTGTTGATGTGGGACATGCGGGAGGGAAGCACGCCGTCTTTGGCCATGCTGTACAAAAGCCTGCTCAACGCTCGGCTCAAGCCGAGGAGGCTTGTCGCGATCGCGGAGAACACGGAAATGGCGAGGATGGCTACGCCTAACGCTCCCATTTGAGCGTGCACCGTCGCGAAGACCGGCAGGCCTTCGATACCTGTTTTCTGGGAGGCGTCGGCGAGATAGCTCGTCCAGCTGTCGTACCCGGCCGGGATGTCCATCACCGTGAGCGCAGTCGTCATCATGTAGACCGCTGCTCCCGCAGCAATGGCGCAGGTGAGCAATCCCAGGAGCTTCCTAGGGGTGAAGGTGCATTCTCCGGCTGCGAGGGAGACCGACTCGAATCCGAGGAACGCCCACGGGGCGAGCGCGACGATGTTCAGCATCTCGACGGGAGGCCTCCCATCAGGCACGAATGCGGGTGTGAAGCGCTCGGGCTGGATTCCCGTTTTGGACATGACGACGGCGAAGCAGATGAAGACGCCGAGGAGCAATGCCATGGCGAGCGCCGTGTTAAGGTCGGTTACGAGACGCTTCCTTCCGCAGCAGATCAACGCGAACAGCGCGATCACAAGACAAGTGACGAGTATTTCTCCGACATAGACGTCGTATCCGCCTATTTGGTAGAGGTAGCCGAACTGGAAGACAGGACCGAAAAGGTATTTGCTTATCAGGACCACTGCTGTTGCATTTGCCCACATGATCGAAAGGTAGGCGAGCACGAGCGACCATGAGCAGAGGAACGCATGGTCGTAGCCGAGCAGTCGTTTCGTATACGTGAACGGCCCGCCCGGATCAGGGTACAACCCCGCCATGTGGTTGAGGTTGATGGCGATGACGAGCATGGCAAGCGCGCCTGCCCCCATTGCGATGATTGACCCGATGGGGCCGGCAATGGGGAGGAGGGTCGTCGCGGGCATGACAAAGGCGCCCCAGCCGAGTATGCACCCGAACGAGAGCGCCCAAATGTTAATCGGCTTCAAGTAAGCCGAAAGCTTCCCAGATTCCGCTTGCGATCCGCGTCCGCTGTCCATGGCCTTGGGGATCAACGCTCAGCAACCACGCCGCGTTCGAAGGCGTCGAGGAGTCGCTCGAGATCGGAGATCTGCTCTTTGAGCTTTGCTCCGGTATCCGTGTCCGCGACGAGCATCCTGCGATCCATGTGGGCGATGGCGCGGCCCTTGGAGTGGATGTCGATCTCGTTTTCGACCGCGGCTTGAATCGACTCGAGCGGTTCGTGGGTCGCGAGCACGAACCCGTGCGAGTTCGAGATGAGCGTGTAGCCCGCGATTCCCGTCGTCGTCTGGTAGGCTTTCGAGAAGCCGCCGTCGATCGTGAGGACGCGCCCGTTGCATTTCACGGGGTCTTCTCCGTCTTTCACCTTCACCGGCACGTGTCCGCATACGATGCGGGAGGCGGCGGGGTCCATTCCGAAGTCCTTGAAGATGTTTCCCATGACGTCCTCGTTCTCGAGGAACGTGTAGAACGGGTTCTTGACTTCCTTGCGCGCCTCCTTTTCCGCGATGAGGTACAGCTCGAACGTCGCCATCTTGCTCTTTGCGAACAAAGGCGAGCCGGGCGCGAGCCACATCCACCACATGATGTCGCTGCCGCGCTTCCGCATGACGGGGCTTGTGCTGTTGTAGCCTGCGCGCACGTAGCTCTCGAGGACGTCGTAGAGCTCCTTGCCCTTGTACTTGCCGCCGAAGACGTCGACTTCCATGAGCGAGCCGTCGGCGTTGAGCGGAACGCCGGCGTGGAACAGGAGGTTGCCGTTTGCCACCTTGTAGAGCGAGCCGTGATCGAGGAAGAGCCTCATGTGGCGTTGGAGCTTCTCGCTGCCGATGAACGATTGCTCGAGGCGCGTCATGACCTCTTCCTCCTCGGGGGTGAGCTTGAAGGGGTCGTTCGGGTCGATGGTCGGGAACACCTTGTCGGTGAGCTCGTATTCGGCGCCGTCGACGACGACCGTCCCCTTGTCGTAGTCGATCTTGTCAAGGAGCTTGCGCTCTTCCATCTCGAAGCTGGGGTTGTCGTCGATAATCTGCGCCTCGACCTTGAACTGGAGAATGGCCATCGCCTTTTGGATTTTGACGTTGAGCTCGTAATCGGATGGCGTGAGCTGCGGGTTGCCCTTCAATCCGAATGCGACGCACGGGTCGTCGGCATACGCGTCGAGGGCGAACTGCGCCAGGGGCAGGATGTTGATGCCATAGGCATCCTCGAGTACGGAAAGGTTGCCGTAGCGGGCGCAGTTGCGCACGACGTGCGCGATGCATCCGCGCTGTCCAAGCGCTGCGCCCATCCAGACGATGTCGTGGTTGCCCCATTGAATGTCGAGCGAGTGGAAGCGCATGAGCGTGTCCATGATGAGATGGGGGGCTGGACCGCGGTCGTACACGTCTCCGACGAGGTGAAGGTGGTCTATGGATAGCTGCTTGATTAGTGCGCACATGGCCACGATGAGTTCTTCGGAGCAACCGGTGCGGATGACGGCATCTATGATTGCCGAGTAGTAGGCTTTCTTGTCAACGGCGAGGTTGCTCTCGGTCATGAGCTCCTCGATGATGTACGCGTAATCCTTCGGGAGTGCCTTGCGCACTTTCGAGCGCGTGTACTTGCCTGCGGATACCTTGCAGACGTGCACCAGGCGGATGATTGTCTCGGCGTACCAGGCGCTCTTGTCATCTACCTGGGGCAAGACGAGTTCCATCTTCTCCTTCGGATAGTAGATGAGCGTGGCCAGCGCGCTCTTCTCCTTGTCGGAGAGGTCGTTTCCGAACGTCTCCTCGATCCTGATCTTCACGCCGCCCGATCCGTTCCGCAGCAGGTGAACGAACGCCTCGTATTCGCCGTGCACGTCAGATGCGAAGACCTCGGTCGCTTTCGGCAAGTTCAAGATCGCGTTGAGGTTTATGATCTCCGCGCGTGCCTTGGCTGCAGAGGGAAACGATTGCGAAAGAAGCTCAAGGTACTTCAGCTCGTTGGCGTCCATGGATGTCCTCCTCGATGGTAAAGCCTTTCAACGGCATCATTGTAGACTAACTGGGCAAGGAGAGGGGCAAAGCCGCCCGAATGACGACGGGACGCAAAGCTTGCAGCTCAGCGTCCCGTCGGAATCGATTGGCCGTCAGGCTCGTGCTAACGCAGGTAATACGGCTCCACGTATGCGGGAAGACCGTCCTTGAAGGTGATGTAGGGCGTGCCGTTGATGAGCGGGCGCAGGTAGGCGTAGGCTTCCTCCGTGATGCCGCGGTACTCGGGGAGAATCCACTCGGCGGGGAAGTGCTTGACGTAGTTGGCGACCTGGTCGGCGTCGATGGCGAAGTACTCGACGTCGTACTCCTCGCAGTCGCGGCGCTTCACGCCGACCATCTTGCCGGTGAACGTCTTGTCGGCCGTGTGCATGTGGGCGCTCAGGCCGAGTCGGTACGCCTCGGTGCGGTCTACGAGCGACTGCTCGGTCGCGTGCGAGCGCTGCGCAGTCGAAAGGTCCTGCACCTTGCAACGCGGAGCGGTCTCGGTCTCGAGGATAAGCGCCTTCAAAGCCTCGCCGGCACCGCCGAGGACGGCATGACCGAACAGGTCGTTCTTTGATTCGCCTGCGGAGATGTACGTACCGTCAGCAAAGCGCGCACCTTCGGAAACGACGACGTAGCACTTGCTCTTCTCGTCGATGCATTCCTTCACGCGTTTGAGGAACACGTCTGTATCGAACGGCTCTTCGGGCAGGATGAGGATATCGACCTTGCCCGAAAGGCATGCGGAAGCCGCAAGCCAACCTGCGTCGCGGCCCATGGTCTCGAGGATGAGGACTTCCTTGCGGGATGCGGGGTACACGTTGACGTCGAGCCACGTCTGGAGCGTTGTCGTGGCGATGAACTTGGCCGCCGATGCGAACCCGGGGCAGTGGTCGGTGTGCATGAGGTCGTTGTCGACCGTCTTCGGGCAGCCGACGAAGCGGCGGTCCGTGATGTTGTGCTTCTCGGCGTATTCGGCAAGTGCGGCGACCGTGTCCATGGAGTCGTTGCCGCCGATGTAGAACAAAGTCTCTACGTCGTGCTTCTCCATAATCTTGAGCAGTTTCTCGAAATCTTCGGGATTGTCGCGCTTGAGCTTGTAGCGGCAGGAGCCGAGGGCGGACGACGGTGTCTGCTGGAGCGTGCGGTTCTCTTCCTCGGTCATGTCGGTGAGGTCGACGAAACGTTCGGCGAGAATGCCCTCGATGCCGTTGAGCCCTCCAAAGACATGCTCGTAGATGGGGTTCATCTGATTTGCCTTCACGACTCCGGCGACGGTGGCGTTGATGACGGACGTGGGACCACCCGATTGTGCCACGATGCAATTAGACATAGTTAAAACCTTCTTTGCTTGCTCTTCCACGAATTTGCCATCATCGCGCTTTTCGCGTATAAAGCGTTTCGCGATGGTACGATGTTCGACAATCGAGCTCGGATTGAACGAGGCATCGCAAATACAAAAGGCTAGCGAACGATGGAGGGAACGTCAATGTCCGAGGGAATAAAGCAACACCTTCCCGTCATAATTGCCATATCGCTCGTCGGCTTGGCTACGGGTGCGTTCGCCATGATGCGCATACGCGACGGGGCGGTCGGCATGGATGTGGGGGCGTTCTCGACCTACATCATCGTGGTGCCGTGCGCGATCATGCTCATATGCTCGTTTCTCATTGCCGTGACCGCGCCGTCCATCGGCAGGCAGCTGTACCTGATCGTCGTCGGCACATGCCTTGCCGCAGGGGTCGTTTCAATGATTGTGAGCTCGATATGGATGGCCGATCCCGCCGTCGCCTCGGCGTTGCTCGCGAATTCGGCTGACGGTGCGACCGTTACGCCCGTGTCGGACTCCATCATCATCGTGCTTCGCGATATCGCAGCGTACATTGTCATGCCTACCGTCGGCTGCATCGCAGGTGCCTGGATAGGATCGCGCGTCCACCCGGTGAAATCCGAGGGCACGGTCGGCAAGGGCAAGAAGAAGCGGAACTGACTAACGTTTGCATGACCCCTCAGGGCAGCGAAAAGGGGCGGCGCGCAAACGAGCGCGCCGCCCCTCGTATTGCATGCGGGCATTTACTGCTTGTTGCGGGTGAGGTCGTAGTCGATGTAGTTGATGTGGGTCTCCAGGTATTCCTCGAGCCCGCGCTCGCCGTCCTCGCCGCCGATGCCCGAACCGCGGACGCCCTGATGGAAGCCCTGGAAGGCCTCGAAGTGCTCGCGGTTGACGTACGTCTCGCCGAACTTGATCTCGTTCATGGCGCGCATGACCGTATCGTAGTCGGTGGTGAAGATCGAGCTCGTCAGGCCGAACTCGCAGTCGTTCGCCATCTCGATGGCCTCGTCGAGCGTCTCGAACGTGGTGATGGGCAGAACCGGGCCGAAGATTTCCTCGACCATGACGCGGCTCTCGTGCTTGACGCCGGTGATGACCGTCGGCTCGAAGAAGTAGCCCTTGCCGTCAACGGTGACCGCATGGCCGCCACATTCGATGGTCGCGCCTTCGTCGATCGCGCTTTGGACGAGCTCGGCGACATGCTCCTGCTGCGCCTTGTTGACCATCGGGCCCATATCGAACGTGCCGCCCAGGGCCGGGCCGTACGTGACGTTCTTCATGCGCTCGATAATCTTGGCGGTGAACTCCTCGGCGATGCCTTTCTGGACGTACACGCGTTCGGCGGCGTTGCAGACCTGGCCGGAGTTGTAGATGCGGGAGTTGAGCACGTGCTCAACCGTCTCGTCGAGCTTGCAGTCGTTCATCACGATGACAGGCGCCTTGCCGCCCAGCTCGAGGGAGACCTTGGTGACGTTGTCCGCCGCGGCCTTCATGATCTTCTTGCCGACGGCCGTTGAGCCGGTGACGGTGACGATGCCGAGCTTGGGGTTGGCGGCAAGCGATGCGCCGGCGACGGCGCCCGAGCCGGTGATGACGTTGATGACGCCCTTGGGCAGGCTGGACTTCTCGACCAGCTTCGCGAACTCGTATGCGCCGTTCGGGCAGTCGGAAGACGCCTTGAGCACGACGGTGCAGCCGGCGATCAGGGCAGGGGCGACCTTGCGGCCGATGAGGAACAGCGGGAAGTTCCAGGGCATGATCTGGCCGGCGACGCCGATCGGCATCTTGTACAGCAGGATGTTCTCGTTGGGACGGTCAGAGACGATGATCTCGCCCTTGATGTGACGCGCCATAGCGGCGAAGTACTGAATGTAGGCCGCGAGCCAGCCGGCTTCGTCGGTCGATTGGGCGATCGGCTTGCCCATTTCCTCGGACGTGGCGCGAGCCAGGACGTCCTGGTTCTCCTTGACGAGCTCGACGAGCTCCATGAGATAGCCGGCGCGCTCGATGGGCGGCACCTTCTCCCAGGATTTCTGGGCTTCGAAAGCCGCGTCGACAGCCGCCGCGACGTCTTCCTCGGTTGCCATGGGGAACAACGAGATGACCTCTTCGGTTGCGGGGTTTATGTTCTCCCGCATCTCACGATCGCCGTTGTCGAGGAATTCGCCGTTGATGAAAAGTTGAGTTTCCTTCATTCAATACCTCCTAGACGTAACAACCGGGCTATGCGCCCCTTATGAGAGCAACCGCATAATCATGCGGTTTTCATCGTTATTCTAAGACTTCGTCGTGAATATGTCAGAAGTATTTTTGGAGCGGAACAAGGAGGTTGTGTCGATGGGGAGTTCGCGGCTCATGAGCGCGCATGCGGCCGTTAAAATGCATACAGGTAAAGAACGGCTCGAGAGGCAGGAGCAACTATGGACTTCACTTCCAACAAGCGCCCGGATGACATGCAGCGCATAAACACGCCCGAATTGGCTGATGCGTTCATCGAAGAGGCCGTCGAGGCCATGCGCTCGCAGGTCGGCGATAAGAAAGTGCTGCTCGCGCTCTCGGGTGGCGTTGATTCTTCCGTGGTCGCCGCATTGCTCATCAAGGCCATCGGGAAGCAGCTCGTCTGCGTGCATGTGAATCACGGCCTCATGCGTAAGGGCGAGTCCGAACAGGTCATCGATGTATTCCAGAACCAGATGGACGCCAACCTCATATATGTCGATGCGACGGACCGCTTCCTCGACCTGCTTGCGGGCGTGGAGGACCCCGAGGCGAAGCGCCACGTCATCGGCGAGGAGTTCATCAAGGTGTTCGCCGAGGAAGCTGCGAAGCTCGAGGGAATCAAGTTCCTGGGCCAGGGCACGATCTATCCCGACATTCTCGAGTCCGAGGCGGGCGTCAAGGCCCACCACAACGTGGGCGGCCTGCCCGAGGACCTCGATTTCGAGCTCGTCGAGCCCGTCAAGCTGTTGTTCAAGGACGAGGTGCGCGTGGTAGGCGACAGGCTCGGCCTTCCTGCCAACATGGTGTACCGCCAGCCGTTCCCGGGTCCCGGTCTCGGTGTTCGCTGCCTAGGCGCCATCACGCGCGACCGTTTGGCCGCCTTGCGAGAGGCCGACGCCATCGTGCGCGAGGAAATCGATGCGGCCGGGCTCGACATCTGGCAGTACTTCTGCGTAGTGCCGGACATGCGCGCAACCGGCGTGCGCGACGACAAGCGCGCATACGAGTGGCCTTGCATCATCCGCTGCATCAATACGGTGGACGTGATGACTGCGGAGGTGCCGGAGCTCGACTGGTCGCTGCTCAAGAAGATAACGGCGCGTATCCTCGACGAGGTGCCCGGCATCTGTCGCGTGTGCTACGACTTGAGCCCCAAGCCTATCGGAACGGTCGAGTGGGAATAAAATTCGGGACAAAACGGTATTCCACACTCCACCCCGAAACATAACATTACCGCAGGTCAGAAGTGGTGCGTTCGAGAAATCGGCGCACCACTTAGCTTTGCCGCCTCGGACCGCGGCTCGGGCCGTCCTCCGGAAGCGCCTTTTTTGACGGCTGCCTTGGAGCCCTTCTTGAAACGGGAGGTATGGCGAATCTCGCGCCTCTGCCGCGACGCTGCAAATGCACGTTTTGCAATTCATCGAGAGTCGCGTTTGGTCAAATTCGGCATTTCAGCATATACTATGCGGGCACTAACGGACAGGTCGCATGACATGAAAGCCGACCTGCGCATGACGAGATGAGGGACAAATGCTAGAACTGAAGAACCTAGTGTTCGAGGTGCCGGTCAAGGAAGGTTCGTCCGAGACGAGACGTATCATCGACGACCTTTCGCTATCCATACCCGACGACACGTTCACGGTTATCACGGGCCCGAACGGCGGCGGCAAGTCGACGTTGGCGAAGATCATCATGGGCATCGAGTCGCCGACGAGCGGCCGGATAATCCTCGATGGCCAAGACATCACCGACATGTCGATCACCGAGCGCGCGAAGAGCGGAATTGGCTACGGGTTCCAGCAGCCCGCGCGTTTCAAGGGCATGAAGGTCAAGAAGCTGCTCGAGATCGCGGCGGGCAAGAAGCTGCCGATGCTTTCCTGTAACGAGTACCTTTCGAAGGTCGGCCTGTGCTCTGCCGACTGGCTCACGCGCGAGGTCGACAAGAACCTCTCGGGCGGTGAGGTGAAGCGGATCGAGATAGCGACGATGCTCGCACGAGACCCGAAGCTTGCAATCTACGACGAGCCCGAGGCCGGGATCGACCTGTGGAGCTTCGACAGGCTCACAGAGACGTTTCGCTCAATTCACGACGCCGGAAACGGGCGTTCTATCATCATCATCTCCCACCAGGAGCGCATCATCCGCCTCGCGGACAGCATCGTGCTTCTCCAGGACGGCAAGATCAAGGCGACCGGAAAGCCCGACGAGATTATGCCGGAACTCGGTCTTGCACGGCGTGCGGCGTCTGGACCGGCGTGCGCGCTGACCGAGCCGACGCGCCTTCACATCACCGAGATTCCGACGACCTGCTAGCCAGCGGGCCTGCATAGAAAGAGACTAAACATGGCAGTGGACCTTTCACCCATTGACGAAAGCCTGTTGGCGACCATCGCCAACATTCACGGCATGCCGAAAGGCGCATTCAACATCAGGCGCGACGGCCAGCTCGTCGAGCGGCACAATTCGGCCTACATCGAGATCGAGACGAAGAAGGACAATCCCGGCATCGATATTCGCGTCAAGCCCGGAACGAAGGGCGAGACGGTCTTCATCCCCGTCATCGTCACGCAGTCCGGGTTGAAGGACGTTGTCTACAACACGTTCTACATCGGAGACGATTGCGACATCGAGATCATCGCGGGTTGCGGCATCCATAACTCGAGTCATGCCGCGAGCGAGCACGATGGCATCCATTCGTTCCATATCGGCAAGAACTGCCGCATCAAATACATAGAGAAGCACTACGGCGAAGGCGAGGGCACGGGTGCTCGCATCCTCAATCCGACGACCGACGTCTACATGGACGAGGATTCGTACTGCGAGATGGAGATGGTGCAGTTGCGCGGCGTCACTTCGACCGTCCGCGACACGAACGCGAAGATCGGCGCCCGCTCGAAGCTCGTGCTGACCGAGCGCCTGCTCACCCATGACGAACAGCTCGCCGAATCGAACGTGGTCATCGAGCTCGTGGGTGAGGATTCCAGCGTCCAGGTCATCTCGCGAAGCGTTGCGCAGGACCGCTCCCGCCAAGTGTTCAACCCGCTCGTCGTCGGTAAGGCTGCTTGCCGCGGCCACGTGCAATGCGACGCGATCATCATGGGCGACGCGACCGTGAAGTCGATTCCGGCCATCGAGGCCGAAAGCCCGGACGCCATCCTCATGCACGAAGCCGCCATCGGCAAGATCGCAGGCGAGCAGATCACGAAGCTCATGACGCTCGGGCTCACCGAGGAGGAGGCGGAGCAGGAGATCCTCGACGACTTCCTCAGCTAAGCCCGCATCGAACATACTTTCGGCGACGCGTTTTGCCCGACAGCGAATCCGACGGCTTCTCTAGCCGTCGGATTTTGCTAGTATGGGACTAGCATGTAATCGTCCGAGAGGAAGCAACCATGGCAAGGAAGGTTCTGGTAACTGAAGAACTCGACCCGGCAGGCATTTCTGTCCTCAAGAACCGCGGATTCAACGTCGACGTGAAGCTCGATCTGGACCATGAAGGTCTTTTGAGCTGCATCGGCGAGTATGACGGGCTTATTGTCCGGTCCCATACGCAGGTCACTCGCGAGGTTTTAGACGCTGCCGACAATCTCCGCGTAATCGGGCGCGCCGGCGTGAGCATCGACAACATCGACCTCGACGCAGCAACCGAGAAGGGCGTCGTCGTATGCAACGCGCCGAATTCCAACATCATATCCGCCGCCGAACATGCGATGGCGCTCATTTTGGCCGTCGCGCGCCGCGTTCCCGAGGCAAACGAATCGATGCACAAGGGGAAATGGCATTCGGGCGACTTCAAGGGCTGCGAGCTCTACGAGAAGACGCTTGCGATCTTCGGTCTCGGCCGCGTAGGCGGGCTCGTCGCGCAACGCGCTGCCGCATTCGGCATGAACCTCATCGCGTACGATCCGTACTGCAGCAAGGAACGTGCGACGACGCTCGGCGTCGAGCTGTACGAGGACTTCGAGGACATGCTTCCGCTCGCGGATTTCATCACCGTTCACATGCCGCGTACGGCCGAGACCGAAGGCATGTTCGGGGCTGAGCAGTTCGCTGCAATGAAGGATGGCGTGTTCATCGTCAACGTGTCGCGTTCGGGCATCTTCGACGAAAAGGCCTTGGCCGATTTCGTGGCTGCCGAGAAGATCAGGTCCGTCGGCTTCGACGTTTTCGAGAACGAGCCGTGCCATAACTCGCCGCTGCACGAGTTCGACCACGTCGTGCTCACGCCGCACATCGCGGCGTCGACCGTCGAGGCCCAGCGTCGCGCGGGCGTTCAGACGGCGACGTTCGTCGCGCAGGGGCTTTCCGGCTCCATTGTCCCGACCGCGGTAAACGTTTCGAACGTTCCGCCCGAGGTCATGGACAAGTTCGGCCCTTACTTGACAGCAGCTCAGATGCTCGGCAAGATCATCACCCAGCTCGAAGGCGACGTCCCGCAACATCTCGAGCTTTCCGCGCTCGGGACGCTGTCGAGCGCCGATCCCTCGATGCTGCTCGCCGGAGCGCTGAAGGGCATCCTCGCATACAAGAACGTCGGCGCCGTGACGGCGGGCAACGCCGAAGCCGTTGCCCAAAGGCATGGAATTGACGTGAAGACCGCATCGCAGGTTCCCTCGCTCGGATACGAGTCGATGCTGGTGCTCGAGACTGAGAAGAACTCGATTGCATGCACCCTGCACGGCATAGATCGTCCGGCTCGCATCGTCTCGCTGTTCGGCTACAGCTTCGACATCGAGCCCGCCCCGCAATCGCTCGTGTTCGAGTACGTAGACGCGCCGGGTCGCATGGGCCTTATCGGGACGATCCTCGGGAAGGCGAACGTCAACATCGAGACGATGCAAATCGGCAAGAAGGAAGGGTCAGATCGAGCAATCGTGTATCTCAACGTGGACGGAGAGGTGACGGACGATGTCGTCACGGAGCTGCGCGAGGCGATTCCGGACCTCATGAACCTCTGGGTAATCAGTCTGTAATCGATGCCGGCTTGCTTGAAGCCATGGAGACGAACGCGCCCCGCCGAGGCTTTCGGCGGGGCGCCGTGGCATCGGGACACGTTGTCCGATATATGTTGAAGTTTCGAATGATGGCAGATGGAAGAGCGATTGTGCTATAGTTTCCGCAAGTAACGACAAGGAGCCGTTGCGCCATATCTTTCGAATTCGGAAAGTGGGCATGTCCCGCTTTCTTTTTGTATGAAGGCTGGTGCGCGGGGAGAAGAGGGGCGCGGGTGCTCACGAAAAAGGAACAAGAACTGCTTGACCTCCTGACGCCGCATGCCGAATCGCATGGGGTGGAGATCGTCACGCTCGAAATCGTCGGCGCGCGCAAGGCGCCCACAATTCGCGTGTACATCGACACCGAGCACGGCGTCGGGTTCGACGAGCTCGCCTCCTCGCAATCGTGGATCAACGACCTGATGGACGAGGCCGATCCGTTCCCGGGCGCGTACACGCTCGAGGTGTCTTCCCCGGGCATCGACCGGCCGTTGCGAACCGCCGACCATTTCAATCGTTTCGCAGGCGAGACGGTCGTCGTGAAGACGACCTCGCCAATCGACGGACGGTCGTCGTTCACCGGCACCTTGCTGGGCATGGCGGCGCAGGACGTGCGCGTCGATTGCGACGGCAACGAAGTCGCCATTCCGCTCGGATCCATCAAGCGCGCCAATGTCAAGGGCACGTTCGACTTCAGGTCATAGCATAGTGGGAAAGGATTTAAACGTGGCAACATCGAAACTGATCGAGGCTCTTCAAGAGCTCGCTCATGAGCGCAAGATCGACGAATTCTATCTCATCGAGCGTCTCGAGGAGTCGCTCGCCAACAGCTATCAGCGCATTTTGGACCTCGAATGGGACGCGCGCGTGACGATTGACCGCCAGACGGGCAAGATCTACGTGTACGAGCTCGTGCCGGTGGGCGAACCCGACGAGGAGACGGGGGAGTACGAGGAGTTCGAGGAGCGCGACGTCACCCCGAGCGATGTGAGCCGCATCGCCGCGCAGAACGCGAAGAGCGTAATCAACGCGATCGTGCGCGACGCCGGCCGCCAATCCATTTACGAAGAGTTCTCGGGACGCGTAGGCGATCTCGTGACGGGCACGGTCCTGCAGGGCACGCCCGATTTCACGATCATCAAGATTCGCGACGGCGTCGAGGCGGAGTTGCCGCATTACGACCAGAAGCGTTACCCGAACGAGCGCAACGAGCGTCCGAACAACGAGCATTACCGGCACAACCAACGCATCAAAGTGCTCATCATCGACGTTCGCGACCCGTCGTCGGATGCGCCTCGGGCGCGCGGCGACCAGCAGCGTCCTTCTATCGTCGTGTCGCGCACGCATCCCGACCTCATCCGTCGTCTGTTCGAGATCGAAGTTCCCGAGATCTACGACGGCCTCGTGGAAGTGAAGTCGATAGCCCGCGAACCGGGCGTGCGCTCGAAGGTCGCCGTCGCATCGCGCGAGCACAACCTCGACCCGGTCGGCGCCTGCGTCGGCCCGAAGGGCAGCCGTGTGAGGATGGTTGTCGAGGAGCTCAGGAACGAGCGGGTCGATGTCATTCAGTGGAGCGACGACCCGGCCGTATACGTTGGCAACGCGCTGTCTCCGGCACGTGTGAACTCCGTGGCGATCGACGAGGAAAACCATTATGCGACCGTCGTGGTCTCCGATGACCAACTGTCGCTCGCGATCGGCAAGGAAGGTCAGAACGCTCGTCTCGCCGCCCGCCTGACAGGCTGGCACATCGACATCAAGAGCGCGTCGTTCGTCGGCGCCTCGCTCGTCGAAGGCGACTCGCTTATCGACGACGAGGAGGAAGAGGAATCCGAGTTCTGCGCGTTCGTGAGCGAGGACGGGGTCAAATGCCGTAACCATGCGAGGCCCGGGAGCCGTTACTGCGGCATCCATGCGGTGCTGGAGTAGGGCGATATGATCGAACCTCAGGCGAAACGAGTGCGGACATGCATAGGATGCGGGGCGCAGAGTGGAAAGGCGTCCCTTCACCGGTTCGTGCGGAGCGCCGACGGAACGGTCTCGTTCGACCCGACGGGCAGAAAGCCCGGCCGCGGAGCCTACGTGTGCTCGGCGGAATGTTTGGAGAGTGCGTTCAAGGCGCGGAAACTGCAACGTGCTTTGAAATGCGGAATAGATCAGGGCAGCGCCGAGGGCCTTATGGCCGATTTCCTCGAGGCGCTAGGCTCGAGTCGATAAGGAGGTAGCATGGCGAGCATGCGCGTATTACAACTTGCCAAGGAATACGGCTTCTCGAACAAGGAGATGCTCGATAAGGTCGTGGAACTCGGCATAAATGCCAAGAGCCATGCGAGTCCCCTGTCCGAGGAGGACGTGGCCAAGGTTCGCGAAGCGCTCGGAGACGTGGCGTCCGCCGGCGAGGCGGAAGGCGCGTCGAACGAGAGGCCCCTCACGAAGGAAGAGCAGGAGGCCAAGGAGCGCGAGGCTGAAGAAGAGCGCGCTCGGCGCGAGGCGGTCGAGAAGGAGCGTGCCGCGCGCGAGGCAGAGCGTGCCGAGCGCGTAGCCGCCAAGTCTGCGGACAATGCGGGCGCGGGCGACGAAGGAACGCCGGAGGCCAAGGGCGCCGTGCGCCCGCCCGCTCCCGAGTCGAATCCGTTCGCCGGCCTCGAGCACCAGATCGAAAACGAGCGGGAGCGCGTGAAGCGCGAAGCCCGGGAGGCTGCGGCACGCGAGCGTGCCGCGAAGGTCGCCCGCGACGTCGCAAAGAAGCAGGCCGTCGAAGAGGCGTTGAGGAACCGCGCCTCGGGCAAGAAACAGGTTGCGAAAACCGCCGAAGACGCCGAACCTGCCAAGAAGCAGGCGCCCGTACGACAGCAGAAATCGAATTTCAGCTCCCTGCTCGACCAAATCGAAGCGGAGAAGAAGCGGATCGAGCGGCAAGACGAGCAGAAGAAGGAACAGAAGCAGCAACAGCAGCAGCAAGGCAAGCGCGGCAAGAAGAAGCAGGCGCGCGCCGAGCAGGTCGTTCCCGAGCTCGAAGCGCAGGAATCCGGCGAGGACCGCTACGCGAAGATGGCCGTCCAGGTCGAGAAGCTCCAGCGCGACAAGGTGCTTGCGGACGCGCGCGCGGCCGTCGCGGCC
>CAMOUE010000029.1 GCA_946626265.1 uncultured Eggerthellaceae bacterium
GGGGGTCGTCCAGACACTTGCCCAGTCACCGGGCAAGTGTCTGGGCAAGTGTCTGCCTGAAATTGCGAGTACAGTCACAAGCGAAAAAACGAGGAGCCAGCATGCCCTACACCGGACCTACGTTCCGCCCGCCGTACGAGGCCGACTCACTCGCCGGGACTCACCGGCCCTAGCGGAGCGTCTCAAGGCGCGCAGTTGCTCGAGGCGTTCCTTGAACAGGCCCTCGCGGCCTTCTTCGGTGGGGGTGTAGTACTCGGTGCCCGCAAGCGCGTCGGGCAGGCACTGCATGTCGGCGGCAACCTTGCCCTCGACGTCGTGCGCGTACTGGTATCCGTCGCCGTAGCCCAGGTCCTTCATCAGGCGCGTGGGCGCGTTGCGAATAACCAGCGGCACGGGCTCGGCCATGGTGGTGAGCGCGTCCTTGCGGGCGCGTAGGTACGCGACTTCCATCGCGTTGGACTTCGGCGCGAGCGAGAGGTAGGTCACGGCCTCGGTCAGGTGCACGGTGCATTCCGGCATGCCGATGAAGTGGCAGGCGTGGAAAGCGTTCACGGCCACGTTGAGCGCGTTCGTGTCGGCAAGGCCGATGTCTTCCGCGGCGAAGCGCGTGATGCGCCGCGCGATGTAGAGCGGATCCTCGCCGGCCTCGAGCATGCGTGCGAGCCAGTAGATGGCGGCATCGGGATCGGAGTTGCGCATCGACTTGTGCAGCGCGCTGATGATGTTGTAGTGCTCCTCGCCCATCTTGTCGTACAGCAGGCTCTTTTGCGACGTGCACTGCTCGACGGTCTCGGGCGTCACGGTCACGACGCCATCGGATTCGTCGCCGTTGAGCACGACCATCTCGAGCGTCGAAAGCGCCGTGCGCGCGTCGCCGTTGCTGAACGTGGCTATGGCGGCAAGCAGGCCGTCGTCGATGCGCACGTCCTGGTCGCCGAACCCGCGCGGATCGTCGAGCGCGCGGCGCAAGAGGCCCGCGATCTCGTCCTCTCCGAGCGCTTTCAGGACGAACACCTTGCAGCGCGACAAGAGCGCGCCGTTGACCTCGAACGAGGGGTTTTCGGTCGTGGCGCCGATGAGCGTGATGGCGCCCTTCTCGACGAAGGGGAGGAAGGCGTCTTGCTGCGCCTTGTTGAACCGGTGGATCTCGTCTATGAACACGATCGTGCGACCGCCGGCGCGGCTCATCGAGTCGGCTCGCTTCATGACCTCGCGAATCTCCTTGATTCCGCTGGTGACCGCCGAGAAGTCGATGAACGTCGCCTTCGTCTGGTGCGCTATCACGCGCGCGAGCGTCGTCTTGCCCACGCCGGGCGGCCCCCAGAAGATCATGGAGCGCACCTGGTCGGCCTCGATGATGCGGCGAAGCACCTTGCCCGGTCCGATGAGGTGCTGCTGGCCGGCGACCTCGTCGAGCGTCTCGGGCCGCATGCGCGCGGCGAGGGGCCGCGCTGCGTCGGCTTCCTCGTCGAAGAGCGTCGTTTCCTGTTCGTCAAACGATAGCTGCATGGATCTCTCGTCTCGTCTGTCGCGTGGGTCCGGGCGGCGCAGTCCGCATGGACGCCAGCCGGATTCGCCTGTCCTTTTTCGCAAGAGTGTACAACAAGGCTTTGTAGGGTTCGTCGTTGATGCGGGGTCTTCGTCGCTACTGCGCAGTCTTCGCCGTCATCGTTTGACGGCGTGCAGCACGAGGGCTTCGAAACGCACGCCCTCGGCGCTCGGAGCGGTTGGCACCTCATGGCCTTTCTTGAAGCCCATGTTCGCCTCGACGGGACGCGGGCCCTCGACCACCTCGATGGCGAATCCGAGCCCGGCGAGCCGTCGTTCGAACTCGTCGCGGGAAGGTGCCGCCTGTATGCTGTTTCCAAGCGCGCGGGCCGCTTCGACCGCGCCTGCGTCGCGCGGGCCGTCCGCCAGCGCGACTTCGCAGATGAGCAGCCCGCCCGGCTTCAGCACGCGCGCAATCTCCGCGAGCGCTGCCGCAGGATCGCATGTGAGGTGCAATACGCTGTTCACGAAAACGACGTCGACCGTCGCGTTGCCTATCCCGATGGCCATGAGGTCCTCGGGATAGGCCAGGTGGAACTCCATGTTGTTCTCGGGCAGGCCCGTCTCGCGGGCGGCGCGCTCCATGCGGTCCGTTGCCTGGCCGATGTGGTCTGCAACCCAGTCGATTCCTATGGCGCGCCCGCTCGCCCCGACCCGATCGGACAGCTTGAACACGCCCTTGCCGCGTCGGCATCCGATGTCGAGCACGGTCTTTCCCCGCAGCCCGGCCGGGAGCGCCATGTGGCAAAGGCTCGCATAGCCGTATTCCCAGCAGGCGTTCTCGTAATATGCCGCAAGTTCGTCGGTTTCGGGAGAGGCCTGCGTTGCGGTTGCCGCGCCCGCCTGCGCGCGTGCCGCGTCGATGCGCTCGACGAGGTCGTCGTGCCGTTCGTGCACCTGCAGGTCCTGGTTATGGCGCAAAAACCCGTCGCAGCCGTAGCGTGCGGCGAACAGCGCCGTGGATTTCCGCGCGGCGAGCTCGGTCGTGAACAACAGCGTCTCCCGGCCTTCCCCGAACGCGCTTTCGAGAAACGAGAACGCATTGTCCATTTGCGTACGGAGTGCGTTGACGCTCGATTCGAACGCGCCTACGTATCCGCGAAACTCCTGATGCACCGCCTCGAACGAGCCGTCTTGCGCGTTGGGGCAACAGGCTTTCAGCGTCGAGGCGACCCGTTTCGCCCGACGCATGTCCGCCGTGTCGCGCGCCTGCGTCGGCGAGACGCTCCACGCGCGATGTTGCCACCTCGATATGGGGCTCTAGGGCCTCGGGCGCAGGCACACCGCTCGCAACGGCGGTTTTCACCTGCCGCAATGCGTCGCGGACCTCGGCCAGGACGCCTTCTTGAAGCATGACGTCGTCGGCGCGGGGCGCCAGGACGTCGATGATCAGGCCGAGCAGCGCCATGCGCTCGTCGAGCTGGGCGTCATGCGCGCGGTCGACGATTTCGGCATCGCAGGTGCCGTCGAGAATGGAGGGCACCTGGTAGTCGGATTGGTACTTGCGGAAAAGCTCGTAGTACATGCTGAACTTCTCTGCAATTTCGGGATCTTGAACGAATTGCTCGACGAGTTCCCGGTCGACCGGTATGTCGAGCCGTTCGTTCAACGCGATCATGCGGCCCAGGTCGTCCCAGCCTCGTGCCGTCACGAAGCTCTTGGCCCCCGGACGCGATTCGATGCGGTAGAAGAGGTCCGGTTGCGTTTCGAGAAACGTCGTGATGGATGCGTGCACGCCGGCATCGGCGGCATACGCCCGCCAAGCGTCGAGGTCGGGCTCGATTTCTATCTTGCGCAGGCGGTCGAGGGTCGCGACGTCGAACTCGTGCACCGAGCGGTTGAACTCCGGCGGGTTTCCGGCGCACGCGATGACCCATCCGTCGGGAACCGCGTGCGCGCCGAACGTCTTGAATTGCAGGAATTGCAGCATGGAAGGGTAGAGCGTCTCGCTGACGCAGTTCACCTCGTCGAGGAACAGGATCCCGCGCTCGAGCCCGGTCTTGCGCATGTACTCGTATATCGACGCGATGATCTCGCTCATCGTGTACTCGCTCGCATCGTAATCGAAGTCCTTGTAGCTGCGGTGCTCGATGACGGGCAGGCCGAGCGCGCTTTGGCGCGTATGGTGCGTCATGGAGTACGCGACCATCCCGATGCCCAGCTCACGTGCCACTTGCGAGATGATGGCTGTCTTGCCGATGCCCGGGGGCCCGATGAGGAACAGCGGGCGTTGCAGCCGGGGTTCGATGAGGTTCATCCCGTCCTCGTCGACTTGCGTATAGGCACGCACGGTGTCGAGCACGTATTGCTTCGCGCGTGTGATGTTCATCGTTCTCTCCGTTCTTCTTCGGGTCGTGAGTCGGGCTCCCTGTGAGTCGGTGAGCCCGACTCACAGGGAGCCCGACTCACCGACTCACCGCAGCCATGACTTCTTCTTGCGTCATCAGCACCTTCATGGCCCAGGCGGGCACCTTGACGTCCGTTTCCTCCGAGTCGACGAACACGAACGCCGCGTCGTAGCTGGGTGCACGCGTGGGGAAGGTCCCGTATCCGTCGGTGAAGTAAATGAGACCGCGCAGGTCGTCGAACTCCCCATCCTCGACGAGCGCGTCCACGTATTCGAAGACCGGGCGGAAATCCGTGCCCCCGCCTCCGCTGACCCAGAACGAGTCGCCGTACGATTCCAGCTGGCGCAGCGACGTTATCTTCGTGGCGGTGCGAATGCGGTTGTCGCATTGCACGAGGTGCACGTTGATCTCGTCGCCGAAGCTCGTCTGCTGGCGCAGAACGTCGTACGTGCGCTCGACGAACGTCTTCACGAGCTCGCCGGAGCACGACCCCGACGTGTCCAGCGCGATGACGAACTCGCGCACGCGTTTGCTCTCGCGATATTCCAGCGGCTCGACGAGCGGGATGTTGCCGTAGCGGTTCAGGCCGTACGTGTAGAAGATGTAGTCGAACTCCTCGTCGTTGATGCGCATGTCCTCGGCGATCGTCGCGAAGCGCCTCAGGAACTCGTCGTAGTCGGCCGGCTTGTGGTTCGCGACCGTGAGGTTGCGCAGCATGGCGCCTTCGCCCGACAGGCTGTGCTGGGCGCGCATCTCGGCGTCGACCCGCTTGCTGATGCGCTCCCATTCGCCGAGCGCCTCCTGCATTTCGGGGGAAAGGGGCTGGTCTGCTGCCGCGTCGGACTGTTCCGCCATGTCGTCGTCCGTGCTGTCGGAGCTGCTCGCATCGGCCCCGTTTCGGGGTGCAGATGCGTCGTCGCCGGGCTTGCCCGACTGCCATTGTCGGGATTCTCCCATGTCGTCGCCTCCCGCTTCTCCCGCATCGGCTTTCGATTCGGCGCTACCCGGTTCGGTGAAACCGCCGCCGGCGGAGACGGGCGCCGAGGCTCCGCCTGCTCCCTGGAGGTCGGGAACGGCTTCGGGCCGGCCATCGCGCGCCTCGTCGCGCGAATCGTTCGGGTGGGGATGCGAAGCCCACAGGTCATGGGCGTCGCGCCTGAACAAGTTGGAAAAACATGCGAGGTCCGCGCCGGTCAGCCCGTTGCTCAGATACAAGGCCTCGCCTGCGTTGCCCGCGCGCAGTACTTGATAGAGCGCAGGCGCCGTCATGTTGCGCGTGAGCGGTGCAAGCTTTTCCGCGGCCTCGACGCGCTTCATGTCGAGCTTGCTGGCGAAGCGTTCTCCTGCGAGTTCCATGGCGCACAGTTCGACCGCGATGTCGCAGGCGAGCGACCAAGCGTCGTGTTCGGCGTGTCGCACGTCGAACGGATGGTGGAACGTGCAGTGGAGAACGGCGTGCAGGCAGTCTCTGACAAGCTCGTTTGCATCGTCGCGATAACGGTCTATGACGCGCTCGGGGTCGTAGCGCAGCACGCGGCCGTTCGTGGCGATCGTGCGGATGAGCGGCGCGCGGTCGAAGGGGAGGTGCCACAAAGCGGCGTTCAGAAAGCGCAGGGCCATCATGAGGGATTTGCGGCATTCGTCGAGCGCCTCGAGCGCCAGCCGGTCGTAGCGCTCGAGCGCCTCTCCGGCTACGAATTCCGTTTCGAGCGCACCGGCCTTCGTTATATGCAACCGCTTCGTTTCCACGTCAAATCGCCTCTCACAGGTCGAAGTCGAACAGCGGCGCCGCGAAAGCCGTGCGACGGAGTTCGATCAAGCGGCTCAACGCCGCAATCTCGCCAGCGCTGCTTGCGGCTTCGACGGCCTCGTCGATATTGCCGGCATGCAGGAGGCCGGCTTCGTGGAGCCAGTCGATGCCCTGCACGAAACCGTTGCGCCCGAACGCCACCACGACATCGGGCACGTTGTTGCGCAGGGCCTTCTCGAAGGACTCGCGCATGCGCGGGTCCAACATGACGGGATTCCGCAGCCGTTCGAGCATGGATTTCGCGCGGATGAACACGTCGCGGGTCGTCAGGACGGCGTTGTCCGCGCCTGCGTAGGCGTATTTCAGGTCGAAATGGCCGCGGCTGAACGCCTGGCGCGCCGCTTGGCGGCCTGCGTGTCCGGGCGGGTACGATATGACGTAGCGCTCCCCGGCGTGCTCGTCGTCATGCACGACATCGTAGACGACGGTGGGCGCGGCGTTGCCGAAATCGAGCCCTCCCACGTCGATGTTTTCGAGTCCGTCATGGATGCGAAGCGTGCGCACGTGCGAGGCGTTCAAGAACGCGTAAGGCCCGACGGTCGTCGCAGCGAGCGGGATGCACACGTTTTCCTCCGCGCCCGTGCCGAGCACGACGAGGTCGCCCTCGTCGGGGCGGCGTTGGCACAATATGCCGTTTTCGAGGTAGAACGTCGTGTTGCCCGGCGCGATTTCGATGTGCTCGATCGTTCGCTTGAAATTGCGCGCGATCGTGCCGCCCGTGTAGAACGCCGCCACGCCGATCGACGTGAGCGATGCGGGTATGCGCAACGATTCGATGTGTGTGTTCATGAATGCATGCCCGCCGATATGCTCGATCGAGTCGGGCAGCCCGATTCGCGCAAGCTCGACGCACCCCTTGAAAGCCTCGTTTCCGATCGCTCTGACGCCGTCGGGCAACTCGACTTGCTCCAAGTGCTCGAGTCCGGAAAACGCCCTGCTCGCAACTGCGACGATGGGGAAGCGTCCTCGATAGGCGGAGAGGTCGGGGTCAAGTGCCTGCACGAGGGCTGCCATACTGCCGTCGCGTGCGTACAAAACGCCGCCTTCGAGAAGGTAGCAGCTGTTGTTGTCAGATAGCGTAAGCGTCTGACCGGGCCCGTCGAACACGAGCCGAGTGTCCTTGAAGGCGTTGATGCCTATGCTCTCGACGCTTGCCGGGATGGCAAGTTCCTCGA
This sequence comes from uncultured Eggerthellaceae bacterium, assembly GCA_946626265.1. GTDB lineage: Bacteria > Actinomycetota > Coriobacteriia > Coriobacteriales > Eggerthellaceae > UBA9715. The sequence continues at coordinate 6,882 of CAMOUE010000029.1, forward strand.
GCGCCGACTCGCGGAACGCGCATTCCCCGATCGAAAGCAGGCTTTCGTTCAGGGCCGCCTTCTCGAGTACCGCGCATTTGTAGAAGGCGTTCTTCCGAATGTGGCGGAGGTTCGCAGGCGCCTCGATGCTCGCGAGCCTCGTGTTCATGAACGCGTATTCGCCGATTTCGGAGAGCGTGTCGGGTAGCTTCACGCGCTCGAGCCCGTAGCAGGTGCAAAACGCATGCGAGCCGATGCGCGCGACGGGGTGTCCCTCGACCGTGCGGGGCAGCTCGAGCGTCGTCGGGTCGTCGAGGCATTTCACGATGCACGCCGAGCCGTCGGGCTCGACGGAATAGTCGCAACGGGCTCCGTCGATCGTCGCATGCAGGATTTCGCGGTCGTCGGAACACCGCGTATCGCCATTCCGGCTTTCGCCTGCATTTGCGATTGACGTTTTCACGGAGGCGAGATGCGTTATCGAAACGATGGCGTCGTGCACCATCTTCTCGTTTACCACGTATTGCGAGATGTTCATCAAGCCCTCGAAAGCCTTTGCGCGATTGTTCTTGAACTTGGATTATAGCAACGCGGCGCTTGTCGCATAAGCGTTTTGTTGGCGTCGTCAACGCCCATGGCGTCATCCGTCCAGCGGCCGCGCCCTCGCCCGTGGCGTCGTCCGTCCAGCGGCGGCGCCCTCGCCTGTGGCGTCGTCCGTCCAGCGGCCGCGCCCTCGCCCGTGGAGGTGCGCGATGTAGTTCTTTTGCATTGAGTCGGGCGCGGTCGGCGCGGCTGGCCCGTGCCTGATTCATAATGTGCGCGTGCCTGCCTGGCGCGGCGGGCTGGAGCCGATGTTACGGCGGCAGTGTTACGGCGGAAGTGGACGACCTGGGATGATAGGCACCATTGCGAATACCATAGCCATCCTCGTGGGCAGCGCGATTGGCGGCACCGTTCGCCGCGGGCTCAAGGAAAAATACCAGAACGTCCTGTTCACGGCCATGGGTTTGGCGGCGACGGGGCTCGGAATCAACGCTGTCGTGCAGAACATGCCGAACAGCTCCTACCCGGTGCTCTTCATCGCGAGCCTCGCGATCGGCGGCGTCGTCGGGACGGGCCTCGATCTCGACGGGCGCTTCAACCGCCTCGTCGACCGCCATTCCAAGGAGGGGGAGGACGCTTCGGGCGCGCCAAGCCTGGGTCGCGGCCTCTCGACTGCCATCATGCTGTTCTGCGTGGGCACGCTATCCATATTGGGGCCGATCAACTCGGCGCTGTACGGCGACGAGACGTTCCTGTTCACGAACGCGATGCTCGATTTCGTGACGTCGATGGTGCTCGCGTCCACGTTCGGCTACGGCATCGCGATTGCAGCCGGCGTGCTGTTCTGCTGGCAAGGTTCGATTTTCCTGCTCGCGACGTTCCTCTCGCCCCTGCTCAGCGGTGGGCTCATGTGCGAGATCTCCATCGTGGGCGGGTTCCTCATCTTCGCATCGGGCCTGTCGATCCTGAAGATCAAGGAGATTTCGACGATGAACCTCCTGCCGGGTTTGTTCGTCCCCCCGATCTGGTTTGCGCTCGTCTCGTTGACGGGCGGCTTCGGCGGCCTCCTCTGAATCGCCGCCGCGCGCGAAATACGCTAGACTTCTTTCGTCAACGAGGATTCAATGCAAGGTGATGTGCTGATGGGAAGCCAAGAGACGATATATGGAGCCAACCTCGCCGAGATGGAGCGGCTGCGCGAGGAGGTGACGGCCTCGCTCGAGGTGCTGCGGCGCCAAATATGCGAGAAGACCGCCTTCGACCCGATCGAGCATATCCTCTCGCGCGTCAAGTCCGAGGAATCGATGCGCGACAAGTGCCGCATGCGCGGGCTTCCCGAGACGGCGCATTCGGCGCTCGTCGACATCCGGGACGCTATCGGCATCCGTGTCGTGTGCGCGTTTCGCAGCGACGTGTATCTGGTGCGCGACCACCTGGCTCACCTGGAGGGATTCGAGGTGGTCGAGGAGAAGGACTACATCAAGAACGCCAAGGAAAACGGCTATCGAAGCTACCACATGATCCTGCGCACGGCCGACGGGCGCGTGCCGGTCGGGTGCGAGCCCGTGTCCGCGGGCGATGAGCCTTCCCGGGGTTTCTACATCGAGGTCCAGCTGCGTACCATCTCGATGGACACGTGGGCTGCCCTCGAGCACCATATGAAGTACAAGAAGCAGGCGCCGGCGAACGAGCGCCTCATCGTTTCCGAGTTGAAGCGCTGCGCGGACGAGCTCGCCTCGACCGACTTGTCGATGCAGGCGCTGCGCGACCTCATCTTGGAGGAACTGTAACGGACGGGCTGCTTGCTCGGGGCGATGCTCCGGCATCCGTTCAACGAGAGGGTGGACATGACGACAAAGATTCTGTACGCAGAGGATACCGTCGACTTGAATCGCGCGGTGAGCGTGGTGCTCGAGCGCGAGGGGTTCCAGGTGACGGCTTGCCATGACGGCGTCGAGGCGGAAAGCGCGCTTGCGGCCGAGGCGTTCGACTTGGCCATCCTCGACATCATGATGCCGGGCAAGAGCGGGCTCGACGTGCTGCGCGACATGCGCGCCACCGGCGACGTGACGCCCGTCATACTGCTCACGGCGAAAACCGAGGTCGACGACCGCGTCGACGGGCTCATGGCCGGTGCCGACGATTACCTGCCCAAGCCGTTTGCCATGAAGGAGCTCGTCGCGCGCGTGTATTCGCTCGCGCGCCGCAACACGGATTACGGCACGGGCAACCTCTCGTACGCCGATGTCGAGCTGAACGCCGAGACGTACGAGCTCAAGGCACGAAACAGCGTGCGCATCTCGCCGGTCGAGTTCGAGCTGCTCCGCACGCTCATCCTGCATCCCAACCGCACGCTGTCCGTCGACTTCCTCCTCGGGCGCATCTGGTCCGACGAGGACGACGCAGACGAGGCGACCGTCTCGCTTTACGTGCGTTACCTGCGCAGCAAGCTCGAAGGCATCGGCGCGCACGTCACCGTTTCCGAGCGCGGTGGCGGCTATGTCCTCGAGGAGGTCGAGACCGTATGAACCCCCAGGCCATCGCAAAGCTGAGGAGAACGTTCATCGTGATTGCGATGGCGAGCTTCTTCGTGGCGATCGTCTTCATGGGCTCGGCGACGTTCGTGGCGAACATCGTCGCGGTGCGCACGCAGGCAAACAACACGATAGACGCCATCATCGACGCGGGGGGCAAGACGCCGACCCAGGAAAACTACCACGGCCGCGCCTTCCAGGAAGAGGCAAGCTACGGCTTGCGCTTCTTCACCATCAGCTTCGACGATCGCGGCAACGTGGTCGACATCGACCTTTCGCACGTGAGCCTCGTCGATGCCGACGAGGCGCTCGAGTTGTCGGAAACCGCAGCCGACCCGAGCGACCTCGTGAGGCTGAGCCGGCACGATAACTACTTCTACAAGGAGGGCCCGATCGGGAACGGCACCATGCTCGTGTTCCTCGACTGCTCATTCCAGCTCGAGAACGTGAACGAGGTGACGTTCAACACGCTGACGCTTACCGTGTTGGCGCTCGTGGTCGCGCTCATCGCCGTCGTCGCCTTCTCGAAGCGCGCCATCCAGCCCGAGATCGAGAATGCCCGCCGTCAGCAGAAGTTCATGACGAACGCGAGCCACGAGCTGAAGACGCCCATTGCCGTGATCCGAGCGAACACCGAGCTCACCGAGATGCTTTCGGGCGAGACCGAGTGGACGCAGTCGACGCTCAACCAGGTCAACCGGCTCGAGGGCCTCGTTCGCGACCTCATGACGATCGTGCGTGGCCAGGAGCACGGGGATGCGGGCCGGGAAACGGCGGACGTCGACGTGTCGGCCGTCGTCGGCCAGGCGGTCGACTCTTTCAAGGGCATGGCCCAGCAGGCCGGCAAGGGCCTTGAAAGCACGGTCGAGCCAGGAGTGACGGTTCGGGGAGATGATTCTTCGATCGAGCAGCTCACGTGCCTGCTCGTCGACAATGCGATCAAGTACTGCGATGAGGGCGGCTCGATTGACGTCCGGCTCGCCCCCGTGCGGTTCGGCCGTGGCTGCTCCCTCGCCGTAACGAACGATTACGCCGAGGGCGCAAACGTGGACTACCAGCGGTTCTTCGACCGGTTCTACCGGGCTGACGAGTCGCACGAGAACCAACAGGGATACGGCATCGGGCTGTCGGTCGCCGAAAGCATCTGCGAGCGCTACCGCGGTTCGATCAAGGCGACGTGGAAGGCCGGCAAGATCACGTTCACCTGCATTTTGAAGGACGCTTAGAAAGGCGGGTCCATGGTGGCCCAGGTCCCGCTTCATGGCGCGGGCCCGCCTTTCCATAACGCTTGACTTGCCGGCTTACAGGTCCTTGAAGTGGAACGAGCGCTTGCCGGTGGCGTAATCGCCGACGACGTGGCCGTGGCCCTCGATCTCGTACTTGTACGTGACGAGGCCCTCGAGTCCGACGGGCCCGCGTGCGTGCAGCTTCGAGGTGCTGATGCCCACCTCGGCGCCGAAGCCGTAGCGGAAACCGTCTGCGAAGCGCGTCGAGCAGTTGCGGTAGACGCCCGCCGAGTCGACGAGCTGCATGAAGCGCGCGGCGGCAGCGTCGTCTTCGGCCATAATGGCATCGGTGTGGTGCGAGCCGTAGCGGTTGATGTGCGCGATGGCCTCGTCGACGTCGCCGACGGTTTTGACGGAGAGGACGAGGTCGAGGTACTCGGTGGCCCAATCGTCGTCGTCGGCCGCCTCGCAGTCGATTGCGGCCTGCGTGTCGGCGTCGCCCCGGAGCGTCACGCCGGCGTCGGCGCATGCCGCAGCCAGCTTCGGCAGCAATGCCGGTGCAACCGCGCGGTGCACGAGCAGCGTCTCGACGGCGTTGCAGGCGGCAGTGTACTGCGTCTTCGCGTCGATGACAACGCGGACGGCGAGGTCGACGTCGGCCGACTCGTCCACGTAGATGTGGCAGATGCCGTCGGCGTGCCCCATGACGGGGATGCGCGTGTTGTCCATGATGTAGCGCACGAATGAGTTGGAGCCGCGCGGGATGAGCAAGTCGACCGCACCGTCGCAGGCGAGCAGCTTGCCGATGTCCTCGCGAGCCTCGATTTGGAACATGCACATCTCGGGCATGCCGGCTTTGACGGCGGCTGCGTGGATGAGCTCGAAGAGCGCCTTGTTGGTGCGCATGGTCTCGCTGCCGCCCTTGAGGATCGAGCAGTTGCCGCTCTTCAGACACAGCGTGGAGATCTGCACGAGCGCGTCGGGGCGCGCCTCGAAGATCACGCCGATCACGCCGATCGGGCACGCAATGCGACGCAGGCGAAGCCCCTCGTCGAGCTCGCGGTCGAGCAAGACGGCGCCGATGGGGTCGGCCAATCCGATGAGGTCGTCGATGCCCGCGCAAACGTCTTCGAGCTTGTGCGCATCGAAGCGCAGGCGCTTGACGATGGCGGGTGCTACGCCGTCCGCTTCGGCGGCGGCCAGGTCGGCCTCGTTTGCCTCGAATATCGTGGCTGCGTTGGCGGCGAGCGCCTCCTTGATGGTCGCGAGCGCGGCGTTGCGGGTTTCCGCCGGGGTCGCTGCCACTTCGGGGCTTGCGAGTTTCATTTCTCGTGCGATGTCGGCGATCTCTGCTTCAGCATTCGTTCTGTCCAGCATGGGATTCCCCCTTATTTGTTGGTGTAGCGACATATTGCCATCGTGAAAGAGGATACCCTATCGTTCCTCGATTTTGGTCATCGGGCCTGCCGACTCGGTACAATGCTAGGTGAGGGGGACTCATGACCGCGAGAAGCGCTTCCATATTATTCGCGGCAGTCGTAGGCGTACGAGCGACTGCGTTCATGTTCAGCAAGTTGCTGCTTGCGGGCATGGGTCCGTTCATGCTCATGGGCATACGCTTCTTGCTGGCGTTTGCCTTGCTCGCAATCGTGTTTCGCAAGAGCATGCATGGACTGACGCCCACGACGCTCCTGCACGGCTTGTTGCTGGGGGCGCTCTACTTCGTCGTGATGGGCCTAGAGCTCGTGTCGCTTACCATGGCCGCGTCGTCGACCGTGGCGTTCCTCGAAAACACCGCCATCGTATTCGTGCCGCTCTTCGAGGCGCTCGCTGCGCGTAAGCTGCCGACGCCCAAGGCCATCGCGTGCACCGTCGTCGTGATGGTGGGCGTGGCGCTCGTGACGTTGGCCGATGGCATGGGCGCGTTCGGGCTGGGCGAGCTCTTGGCACTGTTGGCGGGTGTTTTCTACGCGTTCGTGATTATCGCGACCGCCCGCGTTGCCAAGGAAGACGACGCGACGGGCCTCGGCGTGCTGCAAGTTGGCTTCATCGGGCTGTTCGGCTTGCTTGCCGGTCTTGCCTTCGAATCTCCGGCTCTTCCGCAGGCGCCTCTCGAATGGGGTTACCTCGCCATCCTCGTGGTCATGTGCACATGTTTCGGGTTCGCCTTCCAACCGCTCGCGCAGCGTCATATCAGCTCGCAGAGCGCGGCGCTCCTGCTCGCGGTGAGCCCGCTCATCGCGGCCGTGCTGGGCATTGTCGCGCTCGGCGAACCGTTCGGGGCTGCCTCCCTGTTGGGCATGGTGCTCATATTGGGCGGCATCGTCGTTTCGAGCGTGCAGAGAGTTCCGCGCGAAACTCGAGACTAATCTTGCTCTGGAGGACATGGAGAAGCGAGCTTGCGAGCCAGCTCGAACAGGTGCCCGCCTTGAGATGCTGAATGGGCGGGATGCCCGGGTTTGCGGGCGCGATCACGGCGGGCTTGATTACGCCCGCGGTTTCCCCAGCTTTTTTGCGATCAAGAGGAATTGCGCCACAAAAATTGATTAGTGCACAAAAGCGCAAAGATTTACCAGGCGTTATGTCAATACAGGAGGAGCCACATATCGTGAATGCAGATAGAGGCTGCGAGAAATACCAGGACAGAGGCCGTATGCCATTCTCCGCTGGCAATGATTGTGTGTACTAATCCAGATTTGTGACAGTTTGCCGCCAATCTGGAAAAAATAATCGCGACGATAGTATGGTAATGCCGCTATTTCAGCAGCAGTCTATACTGCCTCGGCGTGTGCGGGTGCATGGTTTCTGTCTTTATCGAGGATGAGTTGCATGGCGGAAAAGCGGGTATATGTCAGTCATGATTCGGCGCTTCATTTTTGGAGGACCAATCCGCCGCGGTATGTTTTGGATGGGGCCGGCCAAAGCATCCGGATTTTGCGATTCTGCTCCGTGACAGACGAGCAAGTGCGTGCGTTTTGCCTGTCGGAGGCAGAGTTCGGGCCGCGTCCCGTTCATGTTCTCGTGCCGGTTCAGGGCCCAAGACCTCGCTCAATTCTGCATTATCACGTTCAGAAAGCGCCCATCCCGCCGCATTCGCTGTACCCCCTTCGAGATGGGGTGCATGTCGTGTCTCCTGAACTCTGTTTCGTTCAGCTGTGTCAATCGCTCACGTTCGTTGAATCGCTCGAGCTCGGCATGGAGCTTTGCGGGACCTACGCCCTGCGCCCTTTCGAGTTCGAAGACATGGCATCACGTGACTATCAGTTGACCAGCGTCGATTCGATTAGGCGAAAAACGCAGACATGGAAGGAAATCCACGGACTTGCCCAAGCGCGGAAGGTGGCGCAATACCTCGTAGATGGATCGGCCTCGCCTATGGAGACCAAATTGTATCTACTGCTTTGCCTGCCGCAAAAACACGGTGGCTACAACATCGAACGGCCTGAGCTCAATCCGGAGATTTCCTTGCCGGAAGAGTTTCGGAATATACTGCACCAAGATAAAGTGAAGCCCGATTTCCTGTGGCGGAAACACAAAGTCGTCTTGGAGTACGACGGGGAGTACCATGACGGCAAGGCGCAAGCTCTTCGCGACGAACGTCGAAGGATGGTTCTCGAAGCGATGGGCTACTCTGTCATAACGGTCAAGAAGCAGCACGTCTACGATCCGCTTGTATTCGGCAGTTTTGCGGAAACGCTGGCGAAAAGGCTGGGAAAGCGGCTTCGTCCGCTCACCTCGAAACAGGAATTCTCCCGTGAGAACCTTCGGGAAACGCTGCTTTCGTAAGCGTGCCAAGGTGATTGAAAACGCCGCAGTGCATGAAAACGCCACAGTGCATGAAAACGCCACAGTGCATGAAAACGCCGCAGCGCATGAAAACGCCGCAGTGTATAAGATGCCGCGGTGCATATGTTGTATCCAGAATGTGTTGTGCCAGAATCACTGAAGGGTTAGTTGTCGGATAGCGCTAAACTCCCTGTGATAAAAAACGAACGTATATGAGGGGTTTTAGCATGGCGCAAGAGCAGATGGAGCTGCGTGCGGTCGAAGGCGCGGGCGAGGGCGGAAGCATGGGGCAGGGCGGCCCCGACGACGGGGCGGTGCGCGGCGCGCAACGTGGCCCTGGCGGCGGCCCTGGCGCGCAACGCGGCCCCGGCGGCCCCGGCGGCCCCAGCGGCCGCAAGGCGCTCTCGACCGACCGCTTGGGGACGAGCAGCGTTTTGAAGCTCCTGTTCGAGTTCTCCATTCCGGCGATCATCATGATGACGTTCAACGCGTTGTACAACATCGTCGACTCCATATTCTTGGGACAAGCCGTCGGCGAGGCGGGCATCGCGGTCACGACCCTTGCGTTCCCGATCATGGTTATCCTCATGGGGCTTTCGGCGCTCGCCGGTCAGGGCGGTAACGCGCTCGCGGCCATTCAGCTCGGCGAAGACCGTATCGACGCCGTCGAGCGCACCGTGGGCAACACGGTGCTGCTGCTCATCATCATCGCGGCCATCATCGCCCTCGTGGGAATCGTGCTCATCGACCCGCTGCTCGTGCTCGTGGGCACGACTGCCGAGCTGTGGGACATCACGAAGCTGTTCGTGCAGATCGTCATGATCGGCTTCGTCTTCCAATGCATCGGGATGGGCGCCAACAACTTCCTGCGCACAGAGGGCAAGCCCATGCTGGCGCTGGGCACGAGCGTCTTCGGCACCGTCGTGTGCATCGTGTTCAACTACCTGCTGGTCATGGTCATGGGGTTGGGCGTCGCGGGGTCGGCGTTCGCCACCATCATCGGCCAGGGCTCCAGCATGGTGCCGGTCATCTGGTACCTCGTGCGCGGCAAGGACGCACCGTTCCATCTGAAGCTCTCCGGCATGAAGCCCGACGTACGCCTGTGGGGTACCATCCTGTCGCTCGGCGTCGCGTCGTTCATCATGCAGGTCGCGAACGCCATCATCAACGTCATCCTGAACCAGACGCTCACGTACTACGGCGCACTCGACCCCGTCGGGGCGAGCGGCGCCCTTGCCGCCATCGGCGTGGCGGGCCGCATCAACGGCTTCGCGTTCATGCCGGCGGTCGGCGTTCTCATGGGCGCGCAAACCCTCATCGGTTACAACTACGGCGCACGAAAGTGGAATCGCGTGCGCAAGTCGTATTGGTTGGGCGTGCTGTTCGCGACCATCATAATCACGTTCTTCTTCGTGCTGATCCACGTTATCCCCGAGCAGATCGTGCAGCTGTTCGGCGTCGAAGGCTACCTCGAGCAGTTCTGCATCTACGCGCTGCAGGTCATGACCATGATGTTCCCGCTCGTCGGCTTCCAGATGATGAGCTCGAACTACTTCCAGTCGACC
>CAMOUE010000030.1 GCA_946626265.1 uncultured Eggerthellaceae bacterium
CCTCGATCGGGTCGAGCGTGATGGTCCAGTAACCATGGTCGGCCGTGACGATGATGGTCGTCTCGTCGTACACGCCGAGCGCCTTGAGGTCCTCGATGTATTCGCCGACGATGCGCAGGGCGCCTATGGACTGGGGAATGACGCTCGAGCCGTCTGTGCCGAGATCGTTCACTTCCTCGTCGTAGTTGAAGGGGTAATGCGACCCGAGCAGGTGGATGAAGCGGAATGCGCCGTCGTAGCCGTCGTCCTCGATCGTGAGGCCGTATTTTTGCAAGCGGCTGAAATAGCGGATGTCGTCCATCACGTAAATGGTTTCTTCGGGCGCGGCGAGCGGGTCGTATTTCACGATCATCGAGTTGATGCTGTCGGTGTAGTACCAGAACGCCCATTTGAGCGACCAGGGAGCGTCGCGGTAGAGGCCCATCTGGTAGAGCGCGTAGAGCGCTCCGCCGAAGTCGACGGTGCTCGACGAGAGCTTGTGCATGTTCACGGTCAGGTTCGTGATGCGGTCCTGCTCGCTTTGGGGCAGGCTGCTGATGGTCAGCGAGTCGGTGTAGAGGCCTATCGAGTAGTTCTGGTCGTGCAGTTGCTGCAGGAACGTGCTGCGCGGGTACCGCTGGGCCTTGTAGACCGAGAACGGCTCGTCGGGCGTCGGCATCTCCCCCGTCATCATGAAGGGGATGGCGAAGCGGGTCGGGATCATGGCCGATGTCGCGTTCTTGTAGTAGGTGAAGCCCGTGAAGTAGTCGAGCACATGCTGGGTCTTCTCGGGGTAGTTGCGCATCGCGGAGTTCAGGTAGGCGTTGTCGTACGTGTCGAGCACGAACACGACGACGTTCGACTTCGGGCTCACCGTGTACATCTGGTCTTCGGTCATGACGACTTCCGCGCGATGCGCCAGGTCGGTGTTGAGCGCGTCCCCGTCGCCCCCGACGATCTCGGTTTGCTCGGTCGGCGAGATGAAGAGGCTTGCAGCTCCGGCGAGCTGGACGACGAACAGGCAGACGGCAGCCGTGCACATGATGCCTTTCGCGCGCTTCGATTTCAACAGGGCGTATGCGATCGCGAGGATCAATACGAGCGCCCAGGCGAAGGCGGAGACGATCTGCATTGACAGGTAGTCCGCCCATACGATGGTGTCGCCGTTCGCGAGGGGCAGGCCGATGTTCATGACGAGTGCCTGAAGATAGGCGGCGAGGCCGATTGCGAACGTGATTGCAAGCATGATCGAGAAGCCGCGTCCCCTGAACGCCGACAGGATGAGCGACCAGCCGGCGACGATTCCCGCGCCGGGCAGGAGAAGCACCCACCAGATATCGAATATGGTGAACACGAGGGAATCGGCGCTTCCGCCCACGACCTCGAGCGGCGAGAACACGAATACGGTGAAGACGGCGAACAGCGTCACGACGAGGGAATAGGCAAGCCGTTGCCTCCATGTGGGGTTGTGCGGAACGATCCCGTCGAACAGCTTCTTCTTGGGGGTCGGCGCGGGGGCCTTGCCCGGCATGTCCGACGATGGGGCGTCATGCGCGCCTGCGGTTTGAGCGGCTGCGGCTGGTGCTGTTTCGTCGTGCGCGTTTGCGGTTGGTGCTGCTGAGGTTGGCGTGGCTGCGGTTGGTGCTGCTGCGGTTTTCGCCTTCTCGGCGAGGGCGGCGGCGCCTGTCCGGCTGATATCGGGCTCGAACTCCCGTTTCGCTTCTTCGTCGACGTCGATGAGCTTCAGGAAGAGCTTGCGCCCGCGCCTGAAGGCGACGCCGGCGACGGCCGACAGCGCGACGGCGACCCCGGCGACCGCCTGGATGGTATAGGTCATGACCGACGGGTCGATGTAGGCCCATGCTTGTTGGGTGAGGGCGAACGATGCGATGAAGGACACGGCCAGAAGCGCCGTCACGTCGTAGATTGCTATAGCGATACGTTTGATTTGCATTCGTTCATAGTAGCGTTTCGCGGAGAGTTGCATGAGTCGAACATAAAATCAAGACGTTCCTTCGACAGTTGGGACAAACGTCGCGGATGCCTTGCAAGGGCGTAAATGATAAAGCCGAGATAGATGGGGCGGGCCGGATGCCTTTAAGTCTCCATTTTACCTTCGTCGCAAAATTGTTCTCTTTTGCAAGAAGGTCATGCGATACACTGTCGATGTTACGAATAGTTTATCAGTAATATTACGGGAGTAATCGCATGATGCACAAAAGCACAGCCGACGCACTAGGATCCACCATCTTGGCGTACTGGGATGAGCGTGCAAGGACTTATTCGAACGGCGTGCGCGGCGAGTTGTCAGATGGGCGTCATTGCGCTTGGCAACGCGCGCTCGGCAGAGCGGCGTCCGGCTCCATCGTCGCCGCGAGCATGGAAAGACGCACTGCTCGTGCTCTCGATTTGGGCTGCGGCCCCGGCTTCTTTACCGTTCTGCTTGCTGAGGAAGGGTGCGAGGTCGATGCGGTTGACATGAGCTCCGAGATGCTCGACCGCGCTCGTGCGAACGCTGCAGCGGAAGTCCCCGAGGCTCGCGTTTCCTTCCACCAGTGCGATGCTTCCAACTTGCCGTTTCAAGACGAATCGTTCGACATCGTGGTCTCGAGGAACCTCACGTGGCTCATGCGCGATCCCGAAGGAGCTTATGCCGACTGGCTGCGTGTTCTGCGGCCGGGCGGCAAACTCGTGGTGTTCGATGCCAATTGGTACCGTTATCTTATCGACGAGCAGGTTGATTCTGCACGGCGCAGTGACCAGGAGCGCACAATGCTCGAATGCTACGATGCCGATTCGGTTGCCACGAACGCACAAGAACTCCGCTGCGAGAAAATCGCGCTCGAGCTACCGCTGACGTCCATCATGCGTCCGCAATGGGATGTTGCTGTGCTCGAACGGCTCGGCGCGTCATGGGTGAGTGCCGACGAGGACGTTTGGATGGATATCTGGACCGAAAGCGAGCAGGCGTTCTACGCGTCGTCACCGCTATTCATGATCGAAGCTCTCAAGTAGTTTGTTTGTGGGAGCTGGTTGATGAAACACTACATCGTTCGACGTCTGGTTCAGCTGATCCCGATTCTCATCGGCATCACTTTGCTGTCGTTCGGCATGATGTACCTCGCGGGCGGTGATGCAGTTACAGCTGTGCTGGAGAATCAAGGTGTGGCCGTCACACAGGAGCTCATTGACGCAAAGCGGCATGAACTTGGGCTTGACCAGCCGTTTCTTGTGCAGTATTTCAACTGGCTCGGTGGTCTGATTACAGGCGATATGGGTACGAGCTATGTTTCAGGCAAGGATGTGTTCACCACGTTCACGTCGAAACTGCCGGCGACCATCCTGTTGACCTTCACGTCGGTTCTCGCGACAATCGTAATAGCGGTGCCGCTCGGTATTCTTGCAGCTGTCAAGCAGAACCGTTTCACCGATTACTTCATCCGCGTTCTGAGCTTTGTCGGCAACTCTCTGCCGAATTTTTTCGTCGCATTGTTGCTCATATTTGTGTTTGCCATCAATTTGGGGTGGCTGCCGGTCATTTCGGCGAACATCGGCAAAACGGGCATCGAGGCGATTTCAGGTCCGGGCATCATCCTGCCGACGGCCACGCTTGCCATCGCGATGGCATCTAAGTACACGCGCCAGATCCGCGCAACCGTTCTCGATGAGCTGGACAAGCCCTATGTGGCGGGTGCCCGTGCGCGCGGTGTGCCCGAGCAGCGCATCCTCACGAAGAGCGTGCTCAAGAGCGTCATGATCATGCTCGTTACGCTCCTCGCGCTTTCCATCGGCGACCTTCTGGGCGGCACTGCCATTGTCGAGACCATCTTCCAATGGGACGGCGTCGGCAAACTCGCAGTCGATTCGATAACGATGCGCGACTACCCGATGATCCAGGCTTACGTGGTGTGGATGGCCATCATCTATGTGGCGGTCAACCTCATCGCGGATCTGCTGTACCACTACCTCGATCCCCGCGTGCGATTGGGGGGTGAGGAATGATGGCGACGGCGAAAATGAGCCAAAGGGCACCGTCCCGTTCGAGCAAGTCTGGCGAAGACGGTGTCACCGTACGCGAACAAAAGGTCAAGCGCGACTTCACACGTGTGAAGCTCATCGTGTTCGCTGTGCTCGCCTTGCTTGTGTTGGCCGTGGCTGTGTTTGCGCCCGTGCTTTGCCCGTACGACCCCTACATCCAGAATCTCTCGAACGCGCTGCAGCCGCCGAGTGCGGAACATCTGGCAGGTACCGATCGTTATGGCCGCGACCTGTTCTCACGTATCATCATGGGCTCACAGTCGTCAATTTTCTCCACGCTTGCACTCGTGGCTATGATTGCAGTAATCGGTACGGCAATCGGTGTTGTGTGCGGCTGGAAGACGGGCAAACTCGATGTCGTGCTCATGCGCACGTCCGACGTGTTTCTGGCGTTCCCAGGCCTTGTGTTCGCTCTTGCAATCGCAGGCGTGCTCGGGGGCGGTATGATGAACGCTGTGCTCGCGCTCGCAGCCATCAGCTGGCCGAAATATGCCCGTATCGCTCGTGGTCTCACGCTTGCACAGAAAAACGAGCCGTATCTTGCTGCAGCGCGCCTTGCAGGCTGCTCGACAGCACAGCTTATATTCCGACACATTTTGCCCAACATAGCTGGCCCTCTGCTCGTAACGGCCATGCTCGACATCGGCACCATGATGATGGAGCTCGCAGGCTTGTCGTTCCTGGGTCTCGGCGCACAGCCTCCAGTTGCCGAGTGGGGCTCGATGATGAGCGACAACCGCAGCTTGTTGCAAACGGCCCCATGGACGATCGTCTCACCGGGCATCGCAATCTTCATCGCAGTCATGGTGTTCAATCTTTTGGGCGACACGATTCGCGATTTCATGGATCCACAGCATCGGAAGACCGCTCCAGGCGGTCAAGGGTGGTTGCGAAAGCGAAAGGAAACACCCGACGGCGAAGTGCAGGAACTGTCGGGATTTCATGAGCAAGGCAAAGAAAGGGAGGAAGAATGAAGGACATCAAGTGGAAGCGTAATGGCTTTGCCCTGTTGGTGGTCGCACTTGCCATGGCACTCGCCGTTGCGCTTGCGGGCTGCGGTGGATCGCAGTCATCCTCGAGCGCATCAGGAAGCGCTGCTTCGGCTGCTGCAGGTGAGAAGACGTTTGTCTACGGCACGACGGGCTACGGTGTGCAGATGGAAGACAATGGCTTGAACCCGCATGAAGGCTATTTCGGCTGGTCGTGTCTGCGCTACGGTGTGGGCGAGACGTTGTTCAAGTTCAGCGATGCCATGGAGCCCGAGCCGTGGCTGGCAACGGATTACGAGTTCGTCGACGACACGCACGTGAAGATTACGCTGCGCGATGACGTGACGTTCTCCAACGGTCGTGCAGTGGACGGCGAGGCTGTGAAGGAATGCCTCGATGATCTGATTGCCACGCACGATCGTGCACCCGGCGACATGAAGATCAGCAACATCACGGCCGAGGGCAACACTGTGACCATCGAGACGAGCGAACCGTGCCCAGCGCTCATCAACTACTTGTGTGACCCGTACGGCTGCATCGTCGACATGCAGGCAGGTATCACTGGCCAAAGCATTGTCGTGGGAACGGGCCCCTACGTGGCCACTGACCTCAACGACAACGAGATCACGTTGACGAAGAGCGAGAACTACTGGAACGGCACTCCGAACGTCGATAAGGTCATCGTGCGTGCGTTCTCCGATGCCGATTCGCTCCAGAGCGCATTGCAGTCTGGCGAGGTAAACGCCACATACGGTCTCGCATATGCGAGCTATGCATTGTTCCAGAACGACAAGTACAACATCTCCGACAACTTCACGAGCCGTGTGTTCTTCGGTGAGTTCAACTACGATTCGGCCATCGTGCAGGATGACGCTGTCCGTAAAGCTCTTTCCATGGGCATCGACAAGGAAGGCTTCGTGAAGACGCTTCTAAATGGTCGCGGCCAGCCTGCGAAGGGTCCGTTCCCTGCATCGATGAAATTCGGCGATGACACCGTGACCACGGAGGCATATGATCCTGCTGGTGCTAAGGAGTTGCTCGAGAAAGCCGGTTGGGTCGACTCCGACGGCGACGGCATTCGCGAGAAAGACGGACAGAAGCTGACGATTCGCTGGCTCACCTATCCAGGTCGCTTGGAGCTTCCGCTGCTTGCTGAGTCTGCGCAAGCGTCGCTGAAGGACATCGGTTTCGACGTCCAGGTGAACAGCACGAGCAACCACGCCGACCTCCGCAAGGACAAGAGTGGCTGGGATGTGTACGTGAGCGCATTGGTTACGTCTCCGACTGGCGATCCGGATTACTTCTTCAAGGCTTCATGCCTGAGCGATTCTTCCAAGAACTATGGGGGATATGCTTCCGAGAAGGTTGACGAGCTGTACGCGAAGTTGCACACCACGTTCGACGTCGATGAGCGTGGCAAGCTCGCCACCCAGATGAGCCAAGCCCTCCTCGATGACCACGGCTACTTCTTTGCATCGTTCCTGGAAATGGGCATCGTAAGCCAGGCAAACGTCAAGGGAATGGTCGCCCATCCGTGCGACTACTACGAGATTACCGTCGATTTGGACGTGTAAACGGAATGGGGCACCTTCCAGGAGGGTGTCCCATTGGAACTTTCCGGTTCCATTCAAGGTAGGAAATAATGATCGAACCGCTGCTCGAATACTCACATGTCGATATCTCTTACAACGGTGTTGCCGTTGTGCATGACGTGTCGTTTTCCGTCATGCCCGGTGAGATCGTGTGCATTGTGGGTGAATCGGGCAGCGGGAAGTCGACACTGATCAAAGCCGCTATGGGGCAGCTTGGAGCGAATGGCTGCGTGACACGTGGCGATATTTGGTACGGGGGATCGTCCATTCCCGATATGCCAGCGCGAAACCTTCGTCTTCTCTGCGGTTCCGATTTTGCGTTCGTATTCCAGGACTGCCTTGCGGCTCTCGCTCCCATCAGGCGCATTGGCGATCAGATCTATGAAAGCATGTTGGCGCATCGTTCGATTAACCGCCCCGAATGCGACAAACTTGCGATGGACATGTTCTCGTCCCTGGGGCTTGATGATCCCGAGCGTGTGCTTGCGAGCTATCCGTTCAACCTGTCGGGCGGCATGGGCCAACGCGTCGGCATCGCCATCGCGCTGCTCTCGGAGCCGAGGATCTTGTTTGCCGACGAACCGACGAGTGCTCT
Organism: uncultured Eggerthellaceae bacterium; assembly: GCA_946626265.1. GTDB lineage: Bacteria > Actinomycetota > Coriobacteriia > Coriobacteriales > Eggerthellaceae > UBA9715. The sequence goes on from CAMOUE010000030.1 coordinate 7,194, forward strand.
CGACGTCATCGTCCAAGCGCAAGTCATAGAGTTGCTGGGAGAAATCAACGAAAAACTTGGGACAACCATTCTATTGGTCACCCACAACATGGGGGTCGTTCGTGCCATAGCCGACCACGTGCTCGTGCTCAAAGACGGAGAGATGGTCGAGTTTGGGAGTGTTGATCGGGTTTTGGATAATCCAACAGAGGCTTACACACGCGATTTGCTTGCCGCTGCTCCCAAGCTTGAGAGGCTGGAGGGATAGGTCATGCCCGAGCCAATCCTGCAAGCCATTGGTCTGACGAAGCGATTCGAGCGCAAAGGCCATCCAGATGTCTTAGCGGTCGATGGAGCGACGTTTTCCGTCATGCCGGGTGAATGCGTGGGAATCGTCGGTGGGTCGGGCAGCGGCAAATCCACCATTGCCCAAATGGTTACCCGCCTGATTGCCCCGACTTCTGGGCAAATCATCCTGAACGGCCATGATGTGACGAACGTGCGGGGCGCAGAGCTCAGGGCAATGGCAAAAGACGTGCAAATGGTATTCCAAAATCCTGTTTCGTCGTTCGATCCCCGTCGCACGCTTGGTGAGGGTATTGAGGAGAGCTTGCGCAACTTTGGCGCCAGCAAGCAGGAAGCGCATGAACGAGCGCAATCGCTGCTGGTCCGCTGCGGTCTGCCAGCGCAATTCTGCGATCGCTATCCACGTGAAGTTTCCGGTGGCCAATGCCAGCGCGCTGCCATTGCGCGTGCATTGGCTCCAAATCCTTCGTTAATCATTTGCGACGAAGCGACGAGTGCCCTCGACGTGACAGTTCAGGCGCAGATTGTCGAGCTGCTGCGCGATGTGGCACGCGAGTCGAACACTTCGTACCTGTTCATCTGTCATGATCTCGCGCTTGCGCAGGATTTCTGCGATCGCATCGTCGTCATGCAGAACGGAAGGATCGTCGAAGAGGGTACGGCTCGGGAGGTGACGCTTCATCCGCAACATCCGTATACACGCCAATTGCTCGATGCAGTCCTGAGCGCATAGGCGATGCGGCAACCACGATGCGGCAGCTATGATGCGGCGAACTATGACGCAGCAGCTATAAAAGCGCCTCACATGCATTGCATAGATGCAACGAGGGTAGATGCCGTCTTGCAAGATGAAACCCTTTTCGGCCATCCCAAGCCGCTCGAGCGATTTCCGCCCTGCGACGTTGTCTGGATGAACAGCTGCGATGATCCAGGTTTTATCCATCATGAGCGCACGGTCGACGAGTTGCTTGCTCATGGAAAACATCATGTTCTTTCCCCGACACGACGGGTGCACGACGCAGCGCCCGATTTCGGCAACGTTTGCGGGATCTAGACCTGCTGCCTCCGCCTCGTGGCTGTGCACGAATGGATGGAGGAACAGGCCAGCGACTGCTACGAGGTGTTCATCCTCGAAGTTGCCCACGAAACGCATCCACTCGAAGTCGAAGAAATGGTCCCTGACTTCTTGCCTGATGGGCGGCCACCAGTCCTTGTGGGTAGCATTTGACTCCACGAACTCGAATAAACCTTCAAGTTCGTCTCTGTCGTTGTCGTCCAGGTATCGGACGCTCATAACGCCTTTCCATTACGCATTTCAAATGCAAATCGAAATGCATTGGTTGTCATCAACAGTGCCAGCTGCGGTTGCCGCCTCTAGTCGGTGAAGTACTTCACGCCGCCCTCGAAGATGGGCTGGTAGTTTGCATCGGGGATGTTCTGGTACAAGCCGTGGCCGCTGCGCTCGGAGTGGCCCATCTTGCCGAACACGCGCCCGTCAGGGCTCGTAATGCCCTCGATCGCCAGCACCGAGCCGTTCGGGTTCGCACGCATGTCGAGGCTCGCCTCGCCGGCGAGGTCGACGTACTGCGTGGCAATCTGCCCGCCGGCTTTAAGCTGCGCCAGCACGTCATCGTTTGCGACGAAGCGGCCTTCGCCATGGCTGATGGCCACGGTGTGGATGTCGCCCACCTGGCACTGTGAGAGCCACGGCGACAGGTCCGACGCCACGCGCGTGCGCACGATGCAGCTCTGGTGGCGGCCGATGTTGTTGAACGTGAGGGTGGGGCAGTCGGCATCCATCGGGCGGATGTCGCCGAACGGCACGAGACCGAGCTTCACGAGCGCCTGGAAGCCGTTGCAGATGCCCAGCATCAGGCCGTCGCGCTTCTGCAGCAGGTTGCGCACTGCCTCGGTGACAGCCGGCGCGCGGAAGAACGCGGTGATGAACTTCGCGGAGCCGTCAGGCTCGTCGCCGCCAGAGAAGCCGCCAGGGATGAACACGATGTTCGAACCGTCGATGGCCTTCACGAGCGCCTCGGTGCTCTCGGCAACAGCGGCAGGTGAAAGGTTGTTCACGACGAACACTTCGGCTTCGGCGCCAGCACGGCGGAACGCACGTGCCGAGTCGAACTCGCAGTTGTTGCCGGGGAAGACGGGGATGACGACCTTGGGTTTCGCCGTCAGGATGGCAGGAGCGGCCTTTTTGCTCTCGGCGTGGAACGAGATGGTCTCGACCTCTTCGCCGGCGCCGCGATAGGGGAACACGCTCTCGAGCTTGCCCTCCCACGCTTCTTGCAGCGCAGCGAGGTCGACGGTTTCGTCGCCAGCGCGGATCTCGTACGTGTCGATCGTGGTGCCGATGAGCTTGACGTGCAGGCTGTCGGTCTTGGCCGGCAGCTCTGCACCGTCTGCGAGCTCGACCGCGAACGAACCGTATGCGGGAATGAACCAGGTGGACGTGTCCATGGCTTCGTCGACATCAAGGCCGATGCCGTTGCCGACGCACATCTTGAACAGCGCTTCAGCGTCGCACCCGTAGCCAGGCGTGGCAACAGCCAGCGCGCTGCCTTCGGCGATCAGCTTCTCGACGGCGTCGAGCACCTCGAGCATGCCGGCCTTCTCAGGCGTGAGTCCGTCGGCCTCGTAGTACGGGTGGATGCACACGACACGATGGCCTGCGCCCTTGAACTCGGGCGACACGACGCGCTCTGTCGTGCCGACGCCCACGGCGAAGCTGACGAGCGTGGGCGGGACGTCGAGCTCCTCGAAGCTGCCCGACATCGAGTCCTTGCCGCCGATGGCGCCGATGCCCAGGGCCATCTGCGCCATGAGCGCGCCCAACACGGCAGCTGCCGGTTTGCCCCAACGGGTCGGGTCGGTGCGCAGTTTCTCGAAGTACTCCTGGAACGTCAGGTACATGGTTTTGCGCTCGAAGCCGGCGGCCACGAGTTTCGCGACGCTCTCCACGACGGCCAGATAGGCGCCGGTGAACTGGTTCTTCTCGGAAATGTAAGGGTTGAAGCCCCATGCCATGCCGGTCGTGGTGGTCGTCTCGTTGTTGACGGGGAGCTTCGCGATCATGGCCATCGAAGGCGTGAGCTGGTGCTTGCCGCCGAACGGCATGAGCACCGTGCCAGCGCCGATCGTCGAGTCGAAGCGCTCGGAGAGGCCCTTGTTCGAGGCGACGTTGAGGTCAGTCATGACGGCGGTCATGCGTTCTGTAAGCGATGCGTCGGCAAGGTCGGCCCATGCGGGCACGAACGACTCGGCGGAAAGGATGTGGATGTCCTGGTACTTCGGCGCGCCGTTGCTCGCCAGGAAGTCGCGGCTGACGTCGACGATCGTGCTGCCGTTCCACGTCATGCGCACGCGCGGCTCCTCGGTGACGACGGCAACTGGCGTGGCCTCGAGGTTCTCAGCGTAGGCCAGCTCGAGGAAGCGCTCGACGTCCTCGGGTGCGAGGTCGACGGCCATGCGCTCCTGGCTCTCGGAGATGGCGAGCTCGGTGCCGTCGAGGCCGTCGTATTTCTTGGGAACCTTGTTCAGGTCGATCTGCAGACCGTCGGCCAACTCGCCGATGGCGACGGACACGCCGCCCGCGCCGAAGTCGTTGCAGCGCTTGATCATCTGGCATGCCTCGGTATTGCGGAACAGACGCTGGATCTTGCGCTCGACGGGCGCGTTGCCCTTCTGCACTTCGGCACCGCACGTCTCGAGACTCTCAACCTTGTGGGCCTTCGACGAGCCGGTGGCACCGCCGATGCCGTCGCGGCCGGTGCGGCCGCCCAGCAGCACGACGACGTCGCCGGGCGCAGGTGTCTCGCGGCGCACGTGATGTGCGGGCGTGGCGCCCACGACAGCGCCGATTTCCATGCGCTTTGCCACATAGCCTGGGTGGTACAGCTCGTTGACCTGGCCTGTCGCCAAGCCGATCTGGTTGCCGTAGCTCGAATAGCCAGCAGCAGCTGTCGTGACGAGCTTGCGCTGGGGCAGCTTGCCGGGGATGGTTTCGGAAACGGGAACGAGCGGATCGCCCGCGCCGGGCACGCGCATCGCCTGGTAGACGTAGGCGCGGCCCGACAACGGGTCGCGGATGGCGCCGCCTACGCAGGTGGCTGCGCCGCCGAACGGCTCGATCTCGGTTGGATGGTTGTGCGTCTCGTTCTTGAATAGGAACAGCCAATCCTGTTCCTTCCCGTCAACGTTCGCCTTGATCTTGACCGTGCAGGCGTTGATCTCTTCGGACTCGTCGAGGTTCTTCAGGATGCCCTTCGACTTGAGGTACTTTGCACCAATGGTGCCCATGTCCATGAGGCAGACGGGCTTCTCGTCGCGGCCTAGCTCGTGGCGCATCTCGAGGTAGCGGTTGAACGCGGTCTGCACGATGGAGTCGTCGATCTCGACGTTTTCGAGGACGGTGCCGAACGTCGTGTGGCGGCAATGGTCCGACCAGTACGTGTCGATCATCTTGATCTCGGTGATCGTGGGGCAACGCTTTTCCTCGTCGCGGAAGTACTGCTGGCAGAACGTGACGTCCGCCAGATCCATGGCCAGGCCCCTGTCGGCTATGAAGGCTGCAAGCCCTTCCTCGTCGAGCTCGAGGAAGCCGTCGATGATCTCGACCGGGTCGGGCTCGGGATAGTCCGTCTTCAGGGTGTCGACGGGCAGAAGCGAAGCCTCGCGCGTCTCGACGGGGTTGATGACGTAGCGCTTGACGGCTTCGATGTCGTCTTCGGTGAGCGGGCCTTCGAGTACGTACACCTTGGCATTGCGCACTTCGGGGCGCTCTCCTTGGCTGATGAGCTGGATGCATTGGCTCGCCGAGTCGGCGCGTTGGTCGAACTGGCCGGGGAGCGCCTCGACGGCGAACACGGTAGCGCCCTCGGCGATCGGGGCGACGCCCGTGTTGAAGGGCGCGGCTTCATCCATGAGCTTGCGACACGTGACGTCGGATTGCGGCTCGCTGAACACGGTGGGCACGCATTGCTCGAACAGGTCGTCCGAGATGCCCTCCACGTCGTAGCGGTTCAGGAGCCTAAGCCCCTCGATCCTGCCAATGCCCAGGATTTCCTTCAGTTCGTGCTCGAGAGCTCGGGCTTCGACGTCGAAACCCGGCTTCTTCTCTACGTAGACGCGCGCGACCATGCGAGCCACCTTCCTGCGTGGGGTTTGCAATGAGTCCATTATAAAGGGCAAGGGTTGCATACAGCGACATTGCGCGGGAATACGGACGAGAAGTGCGCAAAGGGGTACTCCCCGCTTGCGGCCCCGCGGGGGTGCCCGCCGCTTGCGCAGGCAGGGAAAAACACGGGGATGATTCAACCGAAACCTGTCGAGCAGCTGTAGGCGGACACCCTCCCGGCGCCGCAGGCGGGGACCGCCCCTTTGCGCACTTCCCGTCTCGGGCGGACGCGCTCAAGGGGCATTTTCTGAAGGAAATTCTTGCATTCTGGGGCGAATTCGCTGACCATGAACGTATCAGCGAGTCTAGGAAGAGGTGAGCTTGATGCCGAGCGAAGAGAGCAAGCACAAGCGCGAGAAGCCGTCGGCCAGGTATTCTTCGGAATCCCAACATACGGGGGCCCAATCGACGTTTCAGTCGCAAGGCACGTCCCAGGGCCATCCCCAGTCGTCGACGCCGTCTTCGACGCATTCGAGTCCGCAGGTCATCGTCCAGACGCCTGCAGCTACGGCGCAGCCTTCCGCAGGCAAGCCGCGTTCGATGGGCGCGACCTTCCTGCTGCCGCTCGTGATCGTGGCCGTGCTTTTCCTCGGTACGGGCATGTTCGGCAAGGGCTGCATGACCGTAAGCGATACGGACTACGGATTCGGGGGAGCCGGCGGCAGCACGTACGGCACGGCCGACAACACGCCCGCTTACCAGATCAGCGACAGCCTGGGAACCGGGAATGAGGGCGATAGCTGGACCGTGCTCATGTACCTGTGCGGCTCCGACCTCGAGAGCACTTCGGTTAGGCTCGGCGGAGGGCAGGCGACGCAGAACCTCATAGAGCTCGCGAAGGCGAATCTCGGAACCAACGTGAACTACGTCATCGAAACGGGCGGCGCCAAGAAATGGCAGAACGACGTGGTCCAGTCGAGGTATCTGTGCCGCTACACCATGGAGCAGGGCGCGCTCGCCCTCAAGGATCGCCAGCCGTCTGCCTCGATGGCGGAGGGCTCCACGTTCGCCGACTTCCTCAAATGGGGCGTGAACGCGTACCCGGCCGACCACTATATGGTGCTTATCTGGGATCACGGCGGAGGAACCATAACGGGCGTCTGCCAGGACGATATCTATCCGACCAATTCCCGCGGCCAGAGCGATTCGCTGACGCTCGTCGAGATGCGCGATGCCATGAAGGACGCGGGCGTCACGTTCGACGTCGTCGGCTTCGACACGTGCCTGATGGCCACGCTCGAGACGGCGAACATCCTCTCGCCGTACGCGAAGTACATGGTCGCATCCGAGGAATCCGAGCCCGGCAGCGGCTGGGACTACGTGACGTGGCCGACCTGGCTCGGTTCGCATCCGGGCACCACGGGGGCCGATTTGGGTACCGTCATCTGCCAGTCGTACTACAACAAGTGCCGCAATAGCGGCCAGGCAGGCATGGCGACGTTGTCGGTCATCGATTTGGCGAAAGTCGGCAAAGTGGCCTCGGCGTTCGAGAAGGCGGCGGGCGATTTGGCGCGCGCGACCGTCGACCCGGCGTCGCTCAGGAGGCTCCACCAGGGCGCGCGTTCTACCGAGAACTACGGTGCGAGCGGGTTCTACTCCATGAACATGGTCGACTTGGGCGACCTCATGAACAAGACGGGCGGCGTCATCGGCAAGGATTCGGCTACCGTGTTGAGCGCGCTCAAGGATGCGGTCGTGTTCGAGACGCATGGCCGCAACCGTTCGTCGGCTTCGGGGCTCTCGGTATACTACCCGCTCCAAATCACCGATCGGAACGATTTCAAGCGCTATGCCGAGCTGAGCGACAACATCCCCTACCTCCAGTTCCTCGCGGTCATGTTCGGCGTGTACGACAACTACAACTGGAACAATTTCTCGAATGCAGTGTCGTTGACCGACGATCCCATGGTAGAGGACGACATGGGCATCGAGTACGTCCAGTCGAAGACGAGCGACGGGCATCTGGCACTGCAGATCACCGAGGGTGCCGAGAAGATCGCGAGCGTGTCGTTCGAGCTGTACGCCTACCTCGATCCGCTCGACATCCTGTGCTACCTCGGTTCCGACAACGATCTGAGCGGCTCGTACGAATCGGGCACGTTCGTCGACAACTTCCAAAACGAATGGCTGACGATCGACGGCCATTACGTCAGCCCGACTCTCTCCGAAGAGGGGGACGGGTACAACCTGTACTACATTCCCGTCATGTTGAACAGCCGCCAAACCGGTCTCATCGTGGAATACGACTACGCGACGGACGAGTACAGTGTGCTGTGCGTGTGGGATGACGCATCGACGACTTCCGGCATGGCAGGAAAGACCGGCCAGCTGCTGCAAGAGGGCGATACGATCCAGTTCCTGTTCCCTGCATCGAACGCGACGACGGGCGCGAGCGACGTGATTCCGCTCGAGACCATGCAATGGCACGAAGACGCGACGATCGCGTATGCGGGCCTCGGCGACGGGACGTTTGCCTACCGGTATCGGATCACCAACGTGCTCGGGAACGTACAGGAGACCGATCTCGTGTACCAGAAGTTCGAGAACGGTCGCCCCGTCTCGTGAGGCTAACGATAGCGTGAGGGTTGACGACAGCGCGAGAGCGGGCATGCGGGCCGCCTTTCTATGAAGGCGGCCCTTTTTTGCGGGAATGGGCTATAGGGGGTTGACGGGGAATCCCATCCGGTCCGCTGCGGGCCCTCGGGTGCGCATCCCCGGTATCCTGCCGCGGCCGCTTGCCGGGGCGCCTCCCTGATCAGCGCACATCCCCGGTATCCTGCCGCGGCCGCTTGCCGGGGCGCCCCCTGATCAGCGCACATCCCCGGTATCCTGCCACCCC
>CAMOUE010000031.1 GCA_946626265.1 uncultured Eggerthellaceae bacterium
CTGGTGCTGGATCGAGACGCGTCGCGGCCGCATCCGCATGCGCGCCAACGTCGAGAAGGCCATGCACCCGAAGGCGATTTGGGCGCCGCGTGGCTGGTGGTTCCCCGAGCAGGGTCCCGACCCCGACGCGCCGTTCGGCTGCCTGCAGTCCAACGTCAACGTCCTGACTTCTGTCGACAACGAGCACTGCGACCCGATCGGCGGTTCCTGGTCCAACCGCGGCCTGCTGTGCAAGGTCTACAAGTGCACGGCCGCCGACCTCGCCGCCAAGGCCGATACCGCCTTCTCGATCCCCGGCTCCTCCGCCGTCAAGTCGACGAAGGTCGAAGAGGCCGTCCAGGTCACGCCTTCCAATCAGCCGCTGGCGTTCGATCCCATCCCGTTCACGCCTCCCACCTGCGACCGCGAGGTCCCCGAGGGGCTCGAGTGGGACTGGCACCGCGACAAGATGGTGCAGCCCGGCACGTTCTACGAGCTGGACGAGGAATCCGGCTGGCTCATCGACCCGAAGACCTCGAAGTACTACGACCTGCACTCCGGCTGGGTGTACGACGCCGAGAAGGAGCTGCTCCTCGACGAGGAGACCGGCAAGTACTACGACTTCGAGCGCAACGAGGTTCCGTTCCTCGCCGGCATCCGTCTGTACCCCGGCCTCGAGGCCGCTCCGTACGACCTTCCCGCCGGCTCCGACGTCACGTGGGATGCCGCGAAGGGCTACGCCACCAAGGCGGGCGCCGCGGGTGAGGGCAAGATCTTCGACTCCGCTTCCGGCTGGCTCGTCGGCATCGACGATGGCGTGTGGTACGACGCCTACTACGGCTACGCGTACGACCCGGATGCCCAGAACCTGATCGACATGGCTTCCGGCCAGCGTTACGACATGGAGTACCAGCCCATCTACGAGGTTGCGGGCTACCGCGTCTACCCGGGTACCGAGGCCGCTCCCTACGAGCTGCCCGACGGCATCGAATGGGATGCTGCCAAGGGTTATGCCACCGCAGCCGGCGAGATCGGCGAGGGAAAGATCTACGATCCCGATTCCGGCTGGCTGGTCGGCATCGAGGACGGTTACTGGTACGAGCGTTTCTACGGCTACGCGTTCGATCCGACGAACAACACGCTGCTCGACCTCAAGACCGGTGCCCGCTTCACCATGGAATACGAGCCCGTCGCCGCCGACGAAGTCGCGGCAGAATAGACAGGAAGGAGAGGGATAACTCATGACGAGATACGCAATGGCCATCGACCAGAAGCGCTGCGTCGGCTGCCACTCCTGCTCGGTCGCCTGCCGCACCTGGAACGACCTGCCGATGGACATCATCTACAACCCCGTTCTCGGCGGCGTGGTCGAGGGCGAGTGGCCCAACGTCCACCGCAACTGGGTTCCGACGCTGTGCATGCACTGCAAGAACCCCGAGTGCGTACCGTGCTGCCCGACCGGTGCCTCCCAGCAAGACGAGGACGGCGTCGTTTGGGTTGACAGCAAGATCTGCATGGGCTGCAAGGTGTGCGTCAACGCCTGCCCGTACGGCATGCGCGACACGTCGCACATGGTGCGCCGCTTCGACGGATTCGTGCGCAAGTGCACGTTCTGCAAGGAGCGCCGCGCGATGGAGCCGGGCAAGGATCCGTACTGCGTGCAGACGTGCCATCAGCACGCCCGCATCTTCGGCGACATCGACGACCCGAACTCCGAGATCTCGAAGCTGATCGGCCGCTCCGACACGTTCCGCCTCATGGAGGAACTCGGCACTGACCCGCAGATTTATTACATCCCGGATCTGGGAGGTACGCGATAATGGATATGAAGCAATATCAGAAGGAAAACTCGAAGATCGAGTACAGTCACAACTACTGGGGATTCCAGATCGCCATCTACCTGTTCCTGGGTGGCCTTGGCGGCGGCATCCTGTTCCTCACCTGGGTGATGAGCTCGTTCGTGTTCCCGGGCGCCGACCTCGTTCAGGCTTTCATGCTGCCGAACTTCGTCGCGCTGCTGTGCATCGTCCTCGGCCTGTTCTTCCTCGTCGAGGAGCTCGGCCAGCCGCCGGTGTTCTACCGCGCCTACGTCACCGCGACCTCCATCATCAAATGGGGCGCCGTGCTGCTGACCATCGCCTCGTTCGGCGATCTGTTCTGGCTGCTCGGCAACTGGTCGCCTGAGTCGCCCGTCCTCGGTTGGATCAGCGTGTTCAACTTCTTCGGCGGCCTTTCGGGCGTTTGGCTCGCAGCTGCCGGCATCGCCGGTTTCGGCATCATGGTCTACACCGGCGTCATGCTGTCCACGCTGAAGGCCCACTCGTTCTGGTCGACGCCTGCTCTGCCGATCCTGTTCACGACTTCCGCTCTCTCGACTGCATGCGCGGGCATCATGCTCTCGCTGTGCGGTTGGCCCGGAGTCGTCGGGCTCGAGGGTCTCGCGGCCGGCCACGAGGTGCACGAGCTGCTTCACGTGCTCGACATCATCCTCGCGTTCGCAGAGCTCACCATCCTGCTCATCATGGTCCTGTCGTTCCTCGGCGCGGGCAACCGCACCCAGCAGCGCGTCGCGCAGCGTTGGGTGAAGGGCTCGATGGCCGGTTGGTTCTGGATCGGCATGATCTGCTGCGGTCTGCTCATCCCGCTGGTCCTCAACATCAGCGGCAACGCGCTCGCCGGCACCATCGCCTGCGTGCTCGTGCTCTGCGGCGGCTGCCTGCTGCGCTTCATGTGCGTGTGGTCCGACGACCGTCAGCCCCTGCCTGACGAGAACCGTTACTACTTCCGCCTGAAGACCGCTGACAAGCGCCTGTTCACGCTCTACTACAAAGAGGGCAAGGAACTCGAGCGCGGTCAGAACTGGGCTCCTCGCGAGAACATGTACTAATCGGTTTCGCGTAGTGCGCAACTGACGGAAGGGCCCCCGGAAGGGGGCCTTTCCTTTATGCGCTGCACGAGGTTTCCTGTTAGGGCCTCGCGAGCTTGGCCGTGCCATGCGCGAGGGAGCGGTACGTCGCCGCGAGCACCCGGTCTCCTTTGAACCGACGCACGAGCATGTCGGCGAATGGAGCCGCAGCGAGGGGCGCGCGATTGCACGACAGCTCGACCGACGCATGGGCGATGATGCTCATGGCGGTTTCGGTCGGAGCTACGGGAATCCTCGATCGCGTGAGCTCGCGGGCGGCGGCAAGCGTGCTCGCATGAACGATCACGGGGCAATCCGACCGCCTCTTGAGCCCCTTCACCACCTTGCGGGCCCTGTCGGCGTATTCGCCGTCGCGTGTCGTGGCGAACACGAACACGGCTGCTGCCTCGTTTTTCCTGTCGAGGTTCCACAGCAGCAAACCGAGATGGTAGTAGAGCAGCGAGCAGTCCTTGTCCGAGACGGCGAACTGCAGTGCCGAGCGGATAACGTTTGCCGCCTCGACGTAGCGTTTCTGCTGGGCGAGCAGGTTTGCTTTCCTGAAATGGGCGCTTGCGGTCGTCGGTGCGAGCGCGATGCAGGCGTCCGCCTCGCGCTCTGCGCCCCTGAAATCCCCAAGCGTCTCGTAGAGGTCGGACAAGCCCATGTGGGCATGGTAGAGAGCGCTCGGCGCCCTGAAGTAGAAGGGGGTGGCTTCATCGCCTGCATGCAGGTCGCCATGGATGAAGCTTTCAGCCTTGGCGGAAACGAGCACGTCGTCGTCGACGAGCGATATGACGGCGCGTGCAAAGGGGTTGGCGCAGTACAGAGCGCGCATTCCGCCTGCAGCCCGGTCTTCGGCGCAATCGCCGAGCCTGGCGACGAGGTTCTCGAGCTGCGCGATTGCGGCGAGCGTGGAGTCGACCGAGTCCCGCTTCGCCTCCTCGATCTCCTCGAGGCCCGGCCCATAGTAGTGCGTGGTGTCGATGTCGCATATGCGTCGGGCCCTGAACGTCGATTGAGCCTGTGCGTCGAGCGGCCGTTCGTCGAGCCACGGTTCGACGCGTTGCGAAGACAGGCCGTCATCTGCGGGCGCAGCGTCGCGGGCGTCGGCGTCGTCGGGGAACACGAGACTGGCGCACGAAAGCAGGGAAGCCAGGGCGCGCGGGTCGAACCGAGACGCGGGGTCGGCGAGGCTGCCGTCGTCGATGGCGGTCAGGACGTTGCGGACGAACGGGTCGCGCTCGAACGAGCAGGAAAGCGCCACGTTCTCGGAACGGTTCCAGTAGGCGACGACGAACGCCCTGCCGATGCAGCGGCCCGCGCCGAAACATGCGGAAGCGAGCTGGCATGAAAGGCGAAGGGCGTGGCACATGAGCGCATCGCGGGACCTGGCTTCGAGCGGTTCGAGATTCCCGGCTGGTTCGGCGCACCACCAGGCGGGAAGCGCGCTTTCGGACGGCAGCTCGAAATGCACGGCGGCGTTTCCCTTCTCGACGTCGCAGTCGAACGAGTAGCGGAACCTGAACGGAAGCTCGAGGCTCTCGAGTATCGAAGCGAGCCTCGTGCGCACGTCCCAGTCGCTGAACGGAGGCGCGAACGCGCCCATGATCGATTGGTACGTGTTCGGCCTGAGGCAGTTCTGGAAGATCGTGTGGCTGTTGCTCGCGACATGGTCGACGACGCGCCAGTCCACTTCGTTGAAGAAGGACGTGTCCGCCTTTCCGGTCGGGGGAACGGGCGGAAGCTTGACGTATGCGCTCCTGTATCCCGGCTTGTCGGGGAGGAAGCCGCTTCCCAGCAGCGAGATGCCCATGCGCGCTCCGCCCGCCGCCCGCGAGCTTGCGACAAAGCCCTCTTCGAGCGCATCGGCCATGCCCATGAGCCGGTTGACGGCGTTCTCGACGTCTTCGAGCGTTGCGGCGTCGATTTCTTCTTCCGGAGCGTCTAGCTCTATCCGGGCCAACTTGCCGTCGGAGGGCGGGACGATTCGCATGGCGCGCAAGGGGGCGGTCTCGCAGAGCACGCGCGCGCCGGCGGCGTCGAGGGCCATGCCCGCATAGCGCTCGAACGCGCCCGCCCCCGGCCGCCTCGATTGCTCGACGAGCTCGCCAATGGCCTTTCGGGGCCTGTCGCCGAAGACGAGGTCGTCGACGACGCTTCTCACCCTTCGTATCTCGGGAGCGGCTAGGCCGTAATATGTGGATACTGATTGCACGGGCCGCTCCGATCGCGTACGGCTCTTCAAATACCGGTCATCCATTATAATGGTTAACCGAATATACGTTGACGTGCATGTATATCCAGCTCAAAGGGGGGTATTATGGATAGCTACACATTCGAGGACGCGTTGGCGGGCGGTACGGTCGCTTGCACGTACCCCGGCTTGGAAACCGTGCGCGTGAAGCCTGCGGGGGAGAGCGCCCCATGCAAATCGCTGTTCTTTCCCGGTTGCTCGTTCGTGAACTACGCGCTTCCCCTCGTCCAGTCCGTGAGCGACCTTCTGGTCGACGCGGGCGAATGCGACGGAATCTCGCTTCTTTGCTGCGGCAAGATTCTCGAATACGAGAACGATGGCGGTGCGTCGCGTGCCGCGTTCGAGCAGCAGTTCAGGGAGCATATCTCGAAAACCGGCATAGAAAGAATCGTCGCGGCGTGTCCGAACTGCGTCTATGCGCTCAGGAAGCTGTTGGCGGCGGACGAGGCGACGTCGTCGATCGAAGTCGTCCCGCTTCCGAAGGTCCTGGTGGACATGGGATATCGGGTCGATTCGGAGGTCGCTGCGGGCGTCGTCTACGAAGACGGGCGCATCGAGCAGGGACAGCCGGTCGTCTTCTGTCCGAAGGACTCGTGTCCCGACCGCGCGACGGGGGAGTTCGCGGACGCCTTGCGGGCGATTATGGACCAGACCCGGCTCGTCGAGCCGAAATACGCGCGGAAGCGCTCCTATTGCTGCGGTTCGCGCCCTCGTGCAGCCGGACACTACGACTTGGGCGACAAGATGGCGCGCAGGCACGGAGAGCATGCGAGCGAGGCGGGTGCCAACGCCCTCGTCACGGCGTGCATCAGCTGCACGTTCTCGATACTCGGCTCCGGATGCTCCGTTCCCGTGTTCCATTATCTCGAGCTGCTGTTCGGGTGGAACATCCCCTGGCGTTTCGCTTCGGGCTACATGAAGCTGAGGTTTTTGTTCGATGACGCCGATGCGGCAAGAAGCGATGCGGACGGCAATTCCGTGCGCGGCTACATGGGCATAGGCTCGTAGCGTTCCGGAGGCGTTTCAATGACCGAAATCAAACCTACGAACTGCCATTTCTGCGGTTACTGCTGCGCGTTTCTCGCCACGGTCGAGGACGGTCGGGTCGTGAGCTTGGAGCCCGACCCGACGCGTTACCCCTACGACGAGCGCATACTGGCAGGCTGCCGCCGTTGGAAGATGAACCTCGACGTCCTCGACGGCCCCCGCCGCGTGAACTATCCCATCAAGCGCGCAGGCGAGCGCGGCTCGGGGGAATGGGAGCGCGTGAGCTGGGACGAGGCGTTCGACGACATAGCCGGTCGCCTGACCGGGTTGCGCGAGCGCTACGGGTCGGGCACGCTTGCGAGCATGATCGGCGGCCCCCACGCCTCGTTTTGGCCGCTGCACCGTTTCATGAGCCTGTTCGGCAGCCCGAACAACATGGGCATCGGCCAGATTTGCTGGAATCCCCGGATCTGGATGGACGCGATCACGTTCGGATGGACGGTCGAGGCCGACATCAGGTTCGGGCTCACGCGCGCCCTGTTCATATGGGGCACGAATCCCGCCCAGTCGGACAACTCGGCGTTCTGGCAGACGATCCGGGCCGTCGGGGCTTCCGACGACATGGCCCTCGTGTGCGTCGACCCGCGTTACACGCAGATCGCCGCAATCGCCGACCTGTGGCTGCCGGTAAAGCCCGGGACGGATTGCACGTTGGCGTTGGCGATGCTGAACGTCATCGTCTCCGAGGGACTCGAGGACGCGGAATTCGTGGGCCAGTGGTGCCATGGCTTCGACGAGCTCGTCGAGCATGTGAGGCCCTACACTCCCGAATACGCCGGCGCGTTTTGCGGCGTCGATCCGCAAGATATCGTGAAGGTGGCCCGCCTGTTCGCCGAAGGGCGCACGGCGCTCGTCTCCGGCCGCGGGATAGACCAGGTGGGAAAGTCCGTGGCGCCGACGCATCGCGCGATCTGCTGCCTTCGGGCGGTGACCGGCAACGTCGACCGCGAGGGGTCGTGCATCTTGGCCGAGGCGAGCGATTTCACGAGCGAGGTCGATTTCGAGCTGAGCGACCTGCTCACCGACGAGCAGAAAGAGCTGTGCCTCAATACGCCCTTCGCGCCGCTGCAATGCTTCGAGGGCTACGACCTCGTCCGCGAGCAGACCGAGAAGCTCGGCAGGCGCCTGCCGATGCGCTACATGACATCGGCGAGCCCCGACCTCGTGCTGAAGGCGATGGAGACGGGCGAGCCCTACCGCGTGAGCGCGTTGATCGTGAACGCCACGAACCCATTGCTCACCTATGCCGATACGAATCGGGTCTACAGGGCGCTCATGGGCCTCGAGCTCATCGTCGTTCTCGACTACTACATAACGCCGAGCGCAGCCGTCGCCGACTACGTCTTGCCATGCGCCGGGGCTATCGAGCGTCCCATCTTCCAGATACACGGGGGCGTGGCGAACACGGGCTATGGCGGTCCGGCTGCGGTGGAACCGTACTACGAACGAAAAACCGACTACGATATCTTCCGCGAACTCGGCTTGCGGCTCGGGCAAGGGCAGCATTGGCCCGACGAGACGCTCGCCGACGCGTTCGCCACGCAGTTGGCGCCGACGGGCTGGTCGTGGCAGGATTACTGCGCTATCGGCATCTACCATGTCCCGCCAGCGCCCGAGAAGCACGCGATGCTTCGCGCGGACGGGACGCCGCAGGGATTTGCGACCACGTCGGGAAAGATCGAGCTTGCAAGCGAGCTTCTGCCGAAGCTCGGCGGGCAGCGCCTCCCGGAGCAGGGTCCGTTCATGCGCCTGTGCTCGGAGGGCCTCGTCGCGCGCCTTTCGGAGCGCGGCGGTCATCACGTCGAGATGCTCACCGGTTCGCGCAAGCAGCCCTACAACGCTTCCATGTACCTCGACAACCCGAAGTTCCGCGCCCGTACGCCCGGCCCCGTCGTCGAGATGAGCGAGGCCATGGCCGAGAATCTCGGCTTCGCTGCGGGGGATACCGTCGAGCTCGAGACCGATTTCGGGAAGGCCCGCTTCACGTTGGCGCTTGCGCCCATGCGCGACGACGTCATCAACGTCGATTACGGATGGTGGCATCCGGAACGCGGCGTGCCCCATGCGCCAGACTTCGGGGGCATATGGGAATCGAACGTGAACACGCTCACGAGCTGCGAGATGCAGGAGCAGCTCATCGGCACGTGGGCGTACAACGCGATCGATTGCATGATTACGAAAGTGGACGATAGCCTTACATGGGATACAATATAAAAGTTTGATTGCCATTTCGAGAGGATTTCATATGAGCGAAAAGAAGCAGGCGCTGCTTATATTCACCAAGCCGCCGTTGCCCGGCGTGGTCAAGACGCGCATGACGACGGAGTACGGCGGGTTCTTGACGATGGAGCAGGCCGCTCAGTTCTACAAATGCTGTTTTTACGACGTCTGCGAGATGTCCATGCACGCCCTTTACGAGCTGCAGCAGATGAACGACGAGCTCGTGGCGAGCGATCCCGACGCAGACAAGGTCACCTACGATTTCTTCGTGTCGACGACGCCGGCCGAAAGCCTCGAGGCCGTCAAGGACATGTTCGACAAGATCGGCCCGTGGCCGATGGAGATCAACTACGTCGTCGATACCGGAAAGACATTCGACGAGCATTTCAACGACGCGTTCGAGCAGATCTTCGCGATGGGCTACGATTCGATCGTTTCGATTGGCGGCGACGTGCCGACCATGCCGAAAAGCCATCTGATCCAGGCGTTCCAATGGCTTGACTACTTCCAGTCGATCGGGAAGCCCGGTTTCGTGTACGCGCCGTGCCAGGAGTGCGGAACGTCGCTCGTCGGGTTCAGCCACAACACGGTCATGGACCATACCGGCGTGTACTACAACCCCGATGGCCGTCCCGCCCTCGACGGGTACCTCGAGAAGCTCATGGAGGCCGATATCCCGTCGGCTTACTTCGACCCGGTAGCGGACGTCGACGAGATCACGGACCTCGCCCATGCGATTTCGTGCATGAGGTCGATCCGCGAGGCGGCGAAGTACCAGCCGCTGTACGTGCCCCGCCGCACGTTGGGCTGGGTCGAGCTCATGGGCATCCAGGTGTCGACGCCCCCGAACGAGAACCACGACCCGCGCGACTACCTCGACGGCGATGCCGAGCTTCCCGAGGAAGCCAAGGAGAAGATCGGCGATGCGGACCGCAAGCGCATCGAAGAGGGAATGTCGGCAATCAGGGAGGCTCAGAAGGCCGAGAACGCCTACGAGCGTTCCAAGTACGAATAACGGCGGCTGAAAGGGAGATCGGTGAGACAGGATCTTCACAAAACGATGGCGTTGTGCCCCGAGTGCCTCAAGGCGCTTGCGGCTGACGTGTACGCCGACGACGAGGGCGCCGTCTGGATGGAGCGCGAATGCCCCGAGCACGGCTCGTTCCAGACGCGGATATGGCCCGACGTCGATCACTACCGCTGGCTGACCGCTCAGGCCATGCCGAAGACCGCGCCAGTCAACACGTTGCCGGCGACGGCGCCGTGTCCTTTCGGTTGCGGGACGTGCTCCCGTCACGAGAGGCGCGGAACGCTGCTCGAGATCGAAGTCACGTGGATGTGCAACCTGCGGTGCCCGGTCTGCTTCATGAGCGCCGACACCGAGGAGCACGACCCCTCGCTCGACGAGATCTCGGCTATGTACGACGTGATCGCGGACGCGGTCGGGACGGACGGCGCCGTGCAGTTGACGGGCGGCGAGCCCACATGCCGCAAGGACCTGCCCGAGATAATACGCATGGGCAGGGAGAAGGGCTTCTGGGGCATCGAGCTCAACACGAACGGGCTCGTGATCGCCGCGCGCCCCGGATACCTCGAGAGCCTCAAGGAGGCGGGCGTCACCGGGTTGTTCCTGTCGTTCGACGGGCTGACGGGCGACGTGTACGAATCGACGTGCGGGCGCGACATACTGAAGACGAAGCTGAAGGTCGTCGAGCGCTGCCGCGAAGCGGGCGTGCAGGTCGTCTTGTGCATGACGATCCTCGCCGGCGTGAACGACGACCAGCTTGGGGACGTCTTGCGTTACGCCATGGAAAACTCCGATATCGTGGCAGGGCTCGCGTTGCAGCCCGCGTTCACCTCGGGCAGGTTCGATGCGCGCGTCGCGCAGGGGCTCACGGCGGGCGACACCATATTCAAGCTCGCAGAGCAATCCGAGGGCCTGATCGACGTAGAGGACATTTGGCCGTTGGGCTGCTCTAATCCGCTTTGCGACACGGGCGTCTTCCTCGTGAAGGGCGATGCGCCCTACGGTGTGAAAGAGCATCCGAGCGGGTTCTACCCGGCAACGAAGGCGATGACGGTCGAAGAGTACCACGAAGGCTACAGCCCCGACAGCCCGCAGGGCTCGGTGTTCCTCGACATACTCTCGAAGAAGGGCATCTACGTGGCCGACGGCCTGTCGATCGTCATCATGGACTACATGGATGCCTACACGATGGACGTTCAGCGCCTGCGCGAATGCTCGATGATGGTCACCGTGCCCGACGGCAGGGCGATCCCGTTCTGCTCGTACCACCTCACCGACGCCAAGGGGTGCCGCGTGTATCCGCCTTGGATGAAGGAGGAGCTGCGCGACGGCCCCGTTGCCAACGACCTCATCGTTAAGTACCTGCTCGGCGAAAGAGACCTCCATGAGTAGCGAAGTGTCATATTCCATCACGATCGACCGCGATGCGTGCATCGAATGCGGATTGTGCGAGCGGTTCTGCCCGACCGAGGTCTACATCATGGACAACGGCCCGCAGCCCGTGCATCCCGAATGGTGCTGGGGTTGCGAGACATGCTCGGGCAACTGCCCGAAAAACGCCATAACCGTCGAGATCGACCCCGAAGCGCTTGCCGCGGAAGACGATTACCCGCGCGCGTCGCTTATCGACGACGAGACGGCCGAAACCTACAAGGAGTGGGCGAAGACGCTGCGCGACGTCCTGCAGCTGCGTTGGCATCCGGTCGGCGTTCGGCTCATCCGCAAGGGCGAGCCGTTTCCCGAGGGCGTGCAGATTCCCAAGGAGCGCATGCGCTACTGCCAGTCGATGATGGCTGCGCGTCGCGGCGTGTCGCTGCTCATGCCGGCGAATCGGCACTCGTGCCCCGACGGCACGTCGATCCTCGGGCTCACCGAAGTGCCGCCGAAGCTGGCCTCGGGAGAGATCTACATCCTGTTCCACAAGCTCGACACGCAGGAGGCTGCAAGCCGCATGGTCAACGAGCGCCCCATGCTCGAGCCCTATTCGATGGAGGCGACGTGCGTGTTCCCGCTCGACGACCCCAAGGCCACGGTGGACGTGGTGTCGGTCATGGGCAATCCGGAGCAGATGATGTGGCTGTCCATGGCGACGTCGTACTACACGGGACATCGTCACGATTTCCACGCCTCGGGCTATAACTCCCATTGCGTCGAAGTGACGCTTTTGCCGATGCGCGACAAGAAGATCAACATATCGTTCGGCTGCTACGGTGGGCGCGCGTCGTCCGACGTCGGCGACGACATGATGATGATGGGCATCCCCGTAGAGCTCATGCCCGACATCGTCAAGGGAGTCAAAGAGCTGTCCAAGCGCGTTATCCCGCAGGAACGCGACAAGATCTACCTGCCACCGATGAGGTAACGATGTCTGACCTGTTCACCATAAGAGATGCCCGACAAGACGATATGGGGCTCATCGACCTGTACGCGCTCGCGGAGGGCATGGACCACATTCCGGGGCCCGACCGCGTGCGCGTCGCCGTCAACGAGGACGACGAGGTCATCGCGTTCTGCAGGCTCCAGGACGATATGAACGGAATCGCCTACGTAAACCCCATCGTGACGTATGCCCCTTGGCGCGGGTACGGGGTGGGGCGCGCCCTCATCGAGGACGCGCATGCCATCGCGGGCGAGTTGAGGCTTATCGCACGCGGCACGAGCGCCGGGTTCTACCGCAAGCTCGGCTTCGTCGACATGCCGTGGTCGATGACCGATCAGGCCGCTGCATCCGAGGATTGCGACGGATGCCCCTACCGTGCGGAATGCGGCCCGAGCCCCATGCGACTTTTGGGGTAAGGGCGGCAGGCGAAAACGACAGGTGCGCTTCCCCCGGCGTAAAGGCGATTGCGCCGGGGGAAGCGCACCTTTTCACGCGCTGGGTTCTTTGCGCGCTAGACGTAGTCTTCCAAGTCGACCTGCATGAGGTAGACGTTCTCGCGCATGTGCTTGGCGGCTGCGCGCGAGAGCCGTTTCTCCTCGTAGGCTATCTGGATTTGCTCGAGCTCGATGCGCAGGCCGAGACGCGCCGCGTCCAAGTCGATCTCTGCTTTTCGCGCGATGTTGGTCATGGAAGGCCCGGTGCCGCGCAGGAGCCGCACGGTGTCATGATATTCGATGATGAGGTTGCTCACCTTTTCCGAAGGGGCGTCGAGCTCGGTCATCTTGTCCTCGAGGCGCTCGATGACGTGGAGGGCGGCTTTCACCTGGATATCGCGCAACGCGCGCGTCGAGGGATCGAGCGTCGGGTCCTTGCCCGGAAGCTTCCGCAAGAACCGCGCCCACATCTTGCGGACGAGGACCTTGAAGCGGCGGAAGTTCCCTATGACGGCTATTTTGCGGCGTTCGTCCTGCTTGAGCATGGATTCGATATGGGCGACGCGGCTCACGTACTGGTAGCCTTCGATAGGAGGCACCTCGTCGCGGTCGATGAGGTCCAAGACGTATTCCTGCTCCCAGTCGAGCACCATTATTCGCAGGTCGATGTCGGACTCGTCCGCGATGTCCTCGGAATCCGTGACCCGTGCGATACGGTCGTTGTACTTTCTGATTACTTTTCCGATTGCGGCGGAATTGTCATCGTTTCTGCGTGCGGTGAGCTCCTCGACGACGCGGCGGAGCACTTCGGCTTTCGCGATCGAGTCGCGCATGCGCAATTCGGTCGGGTCCTCCTTGCGGCGCGGGGCGAGCAGCGGGACGATGAACGTCGCGAGCAGCAGCGAGGTGAGGATGACGCCGCATGCGAGGAAGATGAGCAGGTCGCGTTGGGGGAATTCCGACAGCGACGTGCCGGAGTTGATCATGAGGGGTATCGAGAGCATGATGGCGAGCGTGATGGCCCCCTTCGAGCCCGACAGCGTCGTTATGGCCGCCGAGCGCAGCCGTTCCGCGACGCCGGCCTTGCGAGACTGCTTCTTGAAGTTCACGGCGTCCGAGACGAGGGACCAGACGAACCTCATCCCGTGCATGAGCAGCGTGATCGCGAGCACGAAGGCGATGAGGTGGAAATTGCTTATGCCCTCATTCGCCCAAAGTCCCCCGAATGCCTGGGGAAGCTGCGTTCCGAGCAGGACGAACACGATACCGTTGAGGGCGAACGTGATGACTTCCCATACGCTCGAGGAAACGATGCTCATGCGCGCCATCGAGGGCCCGAAATCACGCGGGACCATCGACATGGTGATGCCGCATGCGACGACGAGGATGACGCCGCTCACGCCGATGCCCTCGCCGAGAAGGTAGGCGAGGAAGGGCGTCACGAGCTCGAGCGAGACGTGGAACGTCGTGTTCTCGAGGCCGAGGGCGCGCACCCGGTCGATGAACTTCACGAGGAGGAAGCCGAGCACGATGCCTGCCAGCAGGGCGCCGAAGAACTCGATGACGAACTCCCTGACGGCAAGCGCGACGGAAAACGAACCAGACACGACTGCGGCGATGGCGAACTGGAACGAGACGATGCCGGAGGCGTCGTTGAGCAGCGATTCGCCTTTCAGGATTACCGCCTGCCGTTTCGGGATGTCGGCCTGCTGCGATATCGACGCGACGGCAATGGGGTCGGTCGGCCCGAGGGCCGCGCCGAGCGCGAACGCGGCTGCGAGCGGTATGGACGGTATGAGCTGGTTGACGACGAAGCCGACGACGAGCGTTATCGCGACGACGAGGCCTATGGCATAGGACAGCATAGACTCGCGATTCTTCCAAAGCGAGAGGTTGTCCGCCTCGCGTGCCTCGTGGAACAGAAGCGGCGCGATGAACAGGACGAGGAACAGCTCGGGGTTCAACGTGATCGTGATCCGCTCGCTTGCCAGCATGCCGACGACGACACCGAGCGCGATTTGGATAAGCGGAAGCGATATGCGGGGTATCACCTGGTCGAGAATTGAGGAGGCAAGTACCGTGACGAGCAGGAGAAGCGCTAGTGAAAGTGCTGCCATCGATCCTCCTTAATAGCGTTCGTTTAAGCTGTCCACAAAATGCGTATGCTATCATACCCATAGCATAGTGTTCTCATTTGTAACCGCCAAGTAAGAACAAGTTTGCTATAAGCGGAGCAATGAAATATTGGCAGTTGTAACTATTTGAGTGCTGGCAATTATGATCGAGGGTTCCGGGTCGGTGCCGATGCGCCGGAATTGCCGGAAGCTTGAAGTGGAGGGAATAACGTCATGGAGCAGATGTGGAGTGCGTGCCACCCCAAAACCGAGGAGGAGCTCATCGAATGCGCGGCGTTGGGCAAGTCGCTCAATCGTCTTTCTCAACCGACCATCCTCACGATTCTTGCGGCCAACGACAAACCGATGCATGGTTACATCATCGTCCAGCAGGCGGCGAAATCGCCGATGTTCGGGGGCAAGAAGCCCGACGCCACGGGAATCTACCGCGCGTTGAAGCGCATGGAGGAAAGCGGGCTCGTCACGTCGTGGTGGGACACGCCCGACCAAGGGTCGGCGAAGCGGCTGTTCGAGCTGACCGACAAGGGGCGCCATTGCCTGCGTCGCTGGATCGACGCCCTGGCTTGCTACAAGATGACGATAGAAGAGCTGCGCGTGAGCGCGTCGACGGCGCTCGGCATCGACGTGCCCGATACCCCCGCGTGCGCGCACGTCGACCTCGAAGGGGAATAGGCGGGCCGATTCCACCGCGTGGGAGCAGGCGGGCCGTTCCCGAGCGTGACGTCCTTCGTTTGCGACCCGTTGTGCGAAGAATATTTGTGTACGAGCGATTTTTATCCCGGTACATCTTGCATGGAGGGCTAAGAATCCGTAATATACTTTCTCGCGCCTATGGTGGGTATAGTTCAGTTGGCTAGAACGCCAGATTGTGGCTCTGGAG
>CAMOUE010000032.1 GCA_946626265.1 uncultured Eggerthellaceae bacterium
TGGTGGCTGGCGGCGTGTGGCTGGCGGCGTGCGGCGTGCGGCGGCTAGCGGGCGGATGAAGGTCGGCGAACGGATAGCGGTAGCCCCATTTCAAAAAATTAGTGTCCTTATTTGCACCCGAGGCCCGTTTTAGCCTAACAAAACCCCAGGTCACGAAAATCGCTCGTTGAAATAAGGACACTAATTCCTGACCACCCCGGCCGGTTGGCCCGATCGCCCCGGCCGGTTGGCCCGATAGCCCCGGCCGGTAGGGCCAACCGATCGCCCTGGCCGGTTGGCCCTACCGGCCACCCCGTCAGGTAGGGCTCGGTGACACGAATGCTGCAAAGGGACGGGTGCAACGTATCATTTGTAGAACAGCATCGTGATGAGGGCGAACATGTTGAAGAGAGCCACGGCGAGCAGCATGTGCTGGTAGCCCGCCATGCCGGGCGCCGACGCGATGAGCCCGACGAAGATCGCGGGCGCGACCGACGTGCCGATCTGGCGGATGAGCGTGATGGTGGCGATTGCCGAGGTGCTCTCACCTTCGGCCGTGTTCTCCAGGATCATGTAGTTCGTCGGCGCGCCCATCGCCATGCCCATGCCGGCGCCCACGATCGCGAGCCCCAGCACCAGCGTCGCGAAGCTCGGCGCCGCGACGGCCACGAGCGCCAGATAGAGCAAGCCGGCGATCGAGATCGCCAAACCCGTGATCAGCACGGGCTTCGGCCCGAGCTTGTCGATGACCTTTCCGCCGATCGGCGTCGTCACGAACGACGTGAGCCCGATTGCCAGCACGTAGTAACCGCCGGATCCGAGCGGGTCGCCCATGGCGTATTCGGCCAGCTCAGGAACGAGTACAAGCGAAATGACGAAACATCCGATGAAGAACGACACGATCATCGTGATGACTATCGGCCGACTATGGAAGTACTCGAGGTGGAAAACGGGATCGTCCGCACGTTTCTCGACGAGCCGGAACGCGACGACCACCACGATCGCGCCTGCAAACGACGCCCACACCATCGGGTTTCCCGCAGACTCGGCGAGCGTCGTGAAGTCAACGCCTTTCACGCCGAGCAACAACAGCAACACGAACAGGGCGAAGAGCACCGAACCGGCGACGTCCATCTTGCCCGGCGCTTCTGCAGGCGCGGCGTCGGGCAGCACGGCGAGCGCCGCCACGATGACGACCAGGCAGAACGGGATGGCGAGGAAAAACATCGCCGCCCAGTTCTCTGTGCCGAAAGCGCCTACGACCGCGCTTCCCACGACGGCGCCGAACACGTTCGAGACGCCCATGACGGCCGCTGCGATGCCGAGCGCCATGCCGCGCTTCTCGGGCGGAAACGTCGTACCGATCGACGCGTTCGCGACGGGAATCATGCCGCCCGCGCCGGCGGCCTGAACGACGCGGCCCACGAGCAGCAGCCCGAAACCGCCCACCGTCTGCGAGAGCCCGCAGATGGCGGCGCCCGCGCAGAATATGCCGACACACGTCGTGAACACGCGCTTGCGCCCGAGGCGGTCGGCGACCTTGCCGATGATCGGAATGAGCGCCGCATAGAAGAGCGTGTATATGTTGATCATCCAGATGCCGAGCGTCCCGTCGATGCCGAAGCCGGCCTGGATGACGGTTCGCGCAGGCGAAACCATGCCGACGTACAGGCCGCCGATCAGCAGCCCGACCAGATACACGACGAGAACGAGCCAGAGCCGGCCGCCAGACACGACGCTTTCGCCCGCCGCTGCGCCGCCGGACACGACGCTTTCGCCCGCCGCTGCGCCAGCGACGTTTGCGTTTTCGCCCGCCGTCGCGCCGCCGTTGGCGCCTCTCGCGCCGCCGTTGGCGCCGGCAATGGCGCCGCCCACGTCGCCACCGGCGCCTTTCATACCGCTATTCATCAGGAAGAACCCCCTACGAGACCACGTTCACCGGCTCAATGCCGTCGGCGACGCGAGCGATGTTCTCCCAAATCGTTCGCCACGCCCTGCGGAACATGCCCTCCGTCACGCCGCCGATATGCGGCGAGAGCACCAGCCGGTCGGCCGCCTCGCCCGAAAGCAGGGCGAGCGGATGGTCCGGCTGCACGGGCTCGGGCGAGAGCGTGTCGAGGCCCGCCGCGCCGATCGTGCCGTCCGAAAGCGCTTGCGCCAGCGCGACCTGGTCGACGATCTCGCCCCGCGCGGTGTTGACGAGCACCGCATCGGGTTTCATCGTCGCGAGGAAGGCCGCGTCCACGAGGTTCTCGGTCTCGGGCGTGACGGGAACGTGGATGCTCACGATATCGCACGTGCGGGCGAGTTCCGCAAGCGGAAGGTAGCGCACCCCGAGGGCGGCCTCCTTCTCGGCGGAACGCCTGTTGCGGTTCCAATAGGCCACGTCGCAGCCGAACGCGCGCAGGCGAAGCGCCGTCTGCCCGGCAATGGCGCCGAGCCCCACGAGACCGACCGTGCAGTCACCGAGCTCGCGGATGCCCTCCACCATCAGGCGCTCCTTCATGGCGATCTGCCGGCCTTTGCGCACGGCGACGTCGCCCTCGACCAGGTGGCGCAAGCACGCGAGCATGAGCAGCACCGCCTGCTCGGCCACGGCGCCGGCGTTCACGCCCGCGTTGTTGCAGACGGCGACCCCGCGCGCACGCGCCGCGTCGACGTCTATCGCGTTGTAGGCGACGCCTTCGGAGTGCACGAGCTTCAAACTGGGAAAAGCACCCATGAGCTGGGCGCTCACGGGACTTATGGCATCGGCGACGATGAAGTCCGCGTCGCCGGCCTGCGCGACGATGTCGCCGTCGGACGTGCCGCGCGGAACGACGATCGCCTCGACCTCGTCCACGATCGGCAGGTCGGGCAGGTATTTCTGGAATCGTTTCTCATCGCCGATGACGAGCAGCTTCATGACGAACCCTTTCCCTATGAAATCGTTCGCCGCGCGCTACGACTTCATCAGTTCCTTCATCGTGTACATCGCGGCGTCGGCGCGGTTGAAGACGTCCTGCACGGTCTTGTCCTTTTCCGCGTCGTAGATGGCCGCGCCGTACGCGACGTTAACGATGTCCTTCGGCGACTCGGCCTCCGACACGTTGATCCTGCCGAGGCCCTCGAAATGGTACAGGCGCTCCTCGACGCGCTCGAGCTCATCGCCTTCCACGACCGCGACGAACTCGTCGCCGCCGATGCGGTAGACGGGGCTGTGAGGGAACGCCTTGCAGATGCGCATGCACCCTTCGCGAATCACCTTGTCGCCCTGTTCGTGACCGTACAGGTCGTTCGCCGTCTTCAGGTCGTTCACGTCGAACACGATGAGGCCGAACTCGGCGCGCTCATGCTCGATCTCGGTGTCGAGGACGCCCGTCTCCAGATCGTAGGCCGTCTTGTTGCGAACGCCCGTGAGCGAATCCTTGTACGCGAGCTGCCGCATGCGCTCGGCGTAAGCCTTCAGCTCGATCGCCGCCATCTGGAGCGTGCGGGCGAGCGTGCCGACCTCGTCGCGCGCCTTGATGTCGAGCTTGATGTCGTAATCGCCCACCGAGATGCGCTCCGCTGCCGCGGTGAGCTCGCGCAACGGCTTGGTGATTCGATAGCTCACCACGATCGTGATGACGACGAACACCGCGACGATGCCCAGGACGAGCATCGCAATCGTACGCACGAGGTTCATCGCGTCGGCGTTGATCTCAGCTTGCGGGGCGCGCAGCACGAGCCGCATGCCGTTGGTCAGCGACCGGAACGCGTATTCGATGTTCTCGCCGTTCGAGACGCCGCTGTACAAGATGAAACCGCTGGACTCGTCTTCGAGCTGGGCGTCGAAACCGACGACGTCCTGCTGGATGAACGTGCCCTTGCCGTAGAGCGGGTGGTAGTACACCTTGCCGGCCGCGCTGCAGAGGAACGCGTAGCCGTTGTCGAAGATGCGCAACTCCTCGAGGTCGTCCACGAGGGTGGCGAAATCGATGTCCATGCCAACGACGCCGACGAGCACGTCGTCCTTGTAGAACGGGGTGACGCACGAGATCATCTCCTTCTGGAGATTCTCGTTGTAGTACGGTTCGATCCAAGTCGTGGCGCCGTTCTCGATGGGCTCGTAGTACCAGCCCACTCGCCCGGCTTCGCCTTCGTGGTAGTCTTCGATGTTCACGGTCTCCATACGCCCGAACGGCTGCTTCACAGATGGGCGCATGTAGCGGAACCCTTTCTCGAAATGCAGCAACTCGGGCGAGAAACGCACGTAGTAGGACATGATGTTCGTGTTGTGCACCTCGATGGCGAGCATGTCCCCGAGCTGCGCAGCGTACGCATCGCGGTATTCCTCGTCGGACGAGAAGCGGTCGACGGACTCGAGCGACTTCGACGCGAAGTAGGCGCTCGACTCGACGGCGTTCTGCACGCTCTTGAGAGATTCGTCGAACTTGTACATGTAGCTCTCGCACGTGAGGTTCATGTTCTGGGCGGCTTCGGTCGCGGAGCTTATTGCAACGTTGCGTACGCACATGCCGCCGATGAGCAGGGCGCTTGCGACGACGCAGCAGAGAACGAGCACGATGTACTTCGTCTGAATCGACCTGAACCTCATGATCTTGTTTCCACCCACCTGAAAATGAACATTGTTATGGCTACGATACCACCATCTACACCTTGCGGCATGTGAAAAGCGCAGCTTGTCGAAATTGCCCGATTTGTTCCCTAATTTCCGCCGCCGTCCTCGCCCAAGGCCTTCCGCATATGGGCCGCCATGGCGTCGAAAGCTTCTTGCGTTGCGGGGTTTTCCCACGTGCGATCGAGCATTTGATCGAGAAATCCCTGTTCACGCACGATGCGAATGCTCTCGGCGAAAACAAGCTCCCATACAAAGCAGATGTGGCCGAGCATGATGTCCGCCGGATATCGGCGAATTCCACGCGGAAGGCAACGGTGTTGGAAAAACGTCTCGACGCATTCCGGCGAAAGCACGCTTTCGGCCATGCGGCGCTCGGGGACGCCGTAGATGTCCTCGATCGGGCACGTGCAGTTGACTTTTATGATGTCGATCTTATCGGCATCGCGCAGGATATTGCAGAAAAGACGCGTGCGCGCATCGAGGTCGTCGGGCAAGCGATAAGCGCTATGCATGCCGACGGCATCGCGAATGAGCTGGTCGCATGCTTCATCGGCTACGAACGTGCGGATGAGGGGGTTAGGGGCGACGCTGGTGGCGGCGGGACCCGATGCGGCGGCGGAGCTAGATGCGGCACCGTCGCGCACGGCAGTAGCGATGGCACCGTCGCCCGCGATAGCGGTGGCGGCGGCCGCCGACGCGCCCTCCGCAGCACGCGGCTCGAACAGCACTTCCACGCCGAGGGCGGCGTGGTTCACCGTCGCGGCGTCATTGAACGTGTCATAACGCCTGACCTGCTCGAATCGCCCGATATCGTGAAGAAGCCCTAGGAGCCAAGCCAGGTCGATGCCATCCTCGGGCAATGCGAGGCTGCGCGCGATGCGGCCACAGAGCTCGGCAACGCGCAACGTGTGGTCGTACTTGAGCTTGATGCGGGGATTTCCCAGGTCATAGGAGCCCGCATATGCGTGGAACGCCTCGAGCGCGCTTTCCCGATCCACGGCCGGCGACCCCGCGGCGTCGAATTTCACAGAGTCGAGCTCCACGACGTCATACCTCCGGACGACGCGAAACGATTGCCAAATGGCCTTTCTCGCGCACTTCTCCGCAGGTCACGATGTCAAGGCCCGCAGCCTCGAGTGCTGCTGAGAGCTCGCCGACGGTATGGACCGCCATATTCGGGATTTGCTCGGCGAGCTCGAGCACCTCGGGGTCTTCGCCGTTGTCCTCGTTGCAGACGAGGAACAGGCCACCGGGCTTCAACACGCGGCGCACCTCGGAAAACGCAACGGGAAGGTCCCAGTAATAAGTTGTCTCGAAGGCGGTAACGACGTCGAAGCTGCCGTCGTCGAACGGAAGCGCTGACGAGTTTCCTTCGAATACCGCGCAACGCCCCTCGGCGATGGCGCGCTCGTTGTGCCTCTTCGACGTCTCGACGCTGAGCGGCGAATAGTCGACGCCGCTCACATGGCCTTGCGTCGCCCGCGCGAGCAGGCGCTCGATGTTCGCGCCGCCCCCGCAGCCGATGTCGAGGACGTCGTCCGTCGCACGGACGTCGAGGTGCGACAGCCCCCAGTTCGCCAGCTCCTCGTGATGCCCGCCGTTCATGCGCTCGAGCAGCTTGGAGCCGTCTTCTCCCTGCGGCTTCTCGGGATGTCCCGCCGGTACTTGCATGTTGATCACTCCAATTCCAATCGCTTCGCGTGACTTGTGTTACACGAAGTATAAGTCTGCCCCGGCGATTTCCCCGAGTAAAGCGCGGGTGCGGGCGCGGGCGCGCGACGGCGGCCCAAGCGCGCAACAGCGGGCGAACAAACGAACGGGTGCGCGCGGCAATCGCGTTGCGCTACAATCTGACGTATGGCTAACAACCCAAAGACAGAGACAAAGCCGCCGCGCCTTTGGACGCCGGTGTTCGTGGCCATCGTCCTCATGGCGCTGTGCTGCTTCATCGTCGGCCAAGGCCTGAATGCGGGCACATCGGTTTACCTGGCATTTCGCGGAGCGAACGCCACGCTGGCGGGCATCGGGGCCGCGGCGTTCTCGGCGGCGGCGGCCGTCTCGCGCATCGTCTGCGGCCCGATGGCCGACCTGCGCGGGCGCATCGCGGTCATAACCGTCGGCGTAATCGTCCTGATCGCGGGAACGATATGTGCGGCCGCCGTCCCCGACCTCAACCTGTTCGTGGTTTGGCGCCTGATACAAGGCGCGGGATTCGCCGCCGTGACGACCGCGAGCGCGACCGCCGCGGCCGACGTGCTGCCGGCCGAGCGCCTGGGCGAAGGCATCGGCTACTACGGGCTCGGCCAGGCCATCGCCATGTCCGTGGGTCCGGCGCTCGCGCTTTTCCTCGTGGCGTCCGAGCCGCCCGAGAACCTGTTCTGGGGGCTGAGCGCATCGGCGGTCGCCGTGCTCGTCATCTCCTTTTTCTGCCATTACGAGCGTAACCTGGACCGATTGCCGGAATCCTCGACGTACCGGCGGCTCGCCCTCGCCAGGGAGCGCACCGAGACGCAGGACGAGGAAAACGGCAGCGAAAAGCCCGCCCGCGGCCTCCTCTTCAACAGCATTTTCGAGCCGAAAGCGCTCACGGGCGCGCTGCCGATGATGGTCATCTGCCCCACATTCGGGTTCGGCATCTTCTTCGTCGGCCTGTACGGAACGACCATCGGCATCCCGAGCGCCGGGCTGTTCTACACGGTATCGGCTTTCGCCATGATCGCCGTCCGCTTGTCCTCGCGCTCGTTCATGGACCGCACGCCCGCCATCAAGCTCCATGCGTTTTCCGCGCTCGTCGGAATCCTGTTCTGCGCCATCCTCATATGCGTCGGGCAGATCGGCGAGGAGTCGCCCCTGCGCAACATCTTGTTCTACGCGGCGGGCGTCCCCTACGGCCTTGCGCTCGGCATGGCACTGCCGGTGAACCAGGCGGTGTCGGTGAAGAACTCGCCCACCGAACGCTGGGGAGCGGCGAACGGCCTGTTCCTGCTCATGAACGACATCGGCATCGGCGGCGCGGCTATCGTCTGGGGCATCACGAACGACCTGTTCGGGTTCACGACGACGCTCGTGTTCGTCGCCGCGCTCATCGCCGCATCGGTCGGCGTCGCGTGGCTGACCTACCCCGCTTCGGAGAAACGGTGGCGCAGCGAGCGTCGCTGATCGGACGCGCGGGCGCGTGCGCTGCCGGGCACGCGGCGGGTTGCCGGGCGCGCGGGCGCAGACGCTAACGTCGGTGCGGCACGACTCGGCTGAGCGGCGTCAACACACTACATTGCGACTACGCCGCCGTCGCGTACCGCCGCGCGACGGTTTCGCAGCCGTCGCGCGGCTATCGCGCGAACGACTTTCCGAAACGCGCCTGCTTGCCGGCCATTGCGGCGTTCACGTCGTCGTAGCTCAAAGCGCCCGTCGGGCAGATGTCGACGCAAGCCGGCGCCAAGCCGAACCGCGTGCGCGCGTAGCAGGCGTCGCATTTCTGCATCGTGCCGTCGCGGCCGAACCGGGGAACGCCGAACGGGCAGGCCATCGCGCAGGCATGGCATCCGATGCAGAGCTCGCGGCGCACGACGACGGCGTCGCTCCCGGCATCGCGGCGCAATGCGCCGGACGGGCATGCGTCCAGGCATTCGGCGGCGTCGCAGTGCATGCACGCAAGCGAGACGTGCGTGACGCGAACCTCGCCCGCGCGCGCGTTCTCGTAATGCATGACCTGGCGATACATCTGCTGGCCAGCCGTCGCGTCGATGTCGTTCTGGTCCATGCAGGCGACGGCGCACGCATAGCAGCCCACGCACTTGCCCGCGTCGAAGCTCAACGTCTTGCTAGTCATGGCAGGCTCCTTCCCCGCGAACGTCTGCTGGCTCGATGCGGCACAACGACGAGCGGTAGCCCGGGAAGCCCGAGATGGGATCGAGGTAATCGCCGTCGAGCAGGTCGTTCGCGTTCGCTTGCGGCCAATCGTGATACAAATGCACGTCGCCCTCGCGCGTGACGAGCGTCACGTGCGCGCGCACCGTCACGGCTCCGGCAGGCGTGACGACCCGCATCCATTCGCCATCCGCGATGCCCGCCGCTGCGGCATCGCGCGGATGCACATCCGCATGCGGGTCGGGGCTCAGCGCGCGCGTCCACGGGAGGCGGAACGTGCGCGAATGCTGGAACATCGGCAAACGCGCGCCCAAACCGAGGACGAGCGGATATTCTTTCGCCATCTCAGGACATGAAACGGGGCTCATCTGCGGCTCGCGGTACGACGGCAGGGGCTCATAGCCCGCGCGCCCCGCGGCACCCGCGCTCGCAACCGCATCGCCCGCAGCCGCATCGCCCGTAGCCGGGGCGCCCGCGGCGCCCACAGCAGCGCCGCCAATCTCCTCGAGCACGCTTGACACGAACTCGACCTTTCCCGACGGCGTCTTGAAACCGCCGGACAGGTACTTGCGCTCGGCGGGCGGTTTCGCGCCGGGAACCCACATCCCCTCGGGGTGCTTGTCCAACTCGGCGACGGTGAGCCCGCTCGGCTCGAGCATCCACTCGACGCACGCCTCGATGCCCGCCTCGAGCAGCTCGTCGCCGAGCCCCAGCCGCGCGGAAAGGTCGGACAGGATGTCGACGTCGCTCCGCGATTCGCCAACCGGCTCGATTGCCGGCTGCGTGAACTGGACGTATCCCATCGGCCAGCAGCGAATCTCGCGACGTTCGGCCGAGCTGCACGCCGGCAGCACGATGTCGGCGTAGCGCGCGCTGTCGGTCAGGAACAAGTCGACGTCGACGATGAAGTCAAGCTTGCAAACTTGCTCGATGAACTTCTGCGAAGCCGGCCACATGCGGTGGTTCAGCCCGAGCGCGAACAGCGCCTTCAGCGGATACGGCGAGCCGGTCTCGATCTGTCGGGGAATGTCGCACGCCTGCGCCTCGTTGCTCAGGCGCGCCCACACGGGGAACCGCGCCGACCCGATGCGCTCGGGCAGGTCGGCGAGCCGGCCCGCGCCCGTGAACTCGCGTTCGCGCGTGGGGAAGCCGCCCGGCTGGTGCACGAGCGACGGCGGGTTCATGCGGTTTCCGCCCGCGATGTCGATGTTGCCCGTCAGCCCGATGAGGCAGAAGACGGCGCGGTAGTTCTGGACGCCGTTCGTATGGTGAACGACCGGCGCGGCGCTGAAATGGATGCACGCCGGTTTCGACGTGGCGTAGAGCCGCGCCGCCGCGCGGATGTCGGATGCGGAAACGCCGCAGATCCCAGCGGCTTTTTCAGGCGACATGCCCTCCACGAGCCGGCGGTACTCGTCGAAGCCGCGCGTCCAGCTTTCCACGAACTCCTTGTCGTAGAGCCCCTCGCCCACGATGACGTTGCCGAACGCGAGCGCAAGCGCCCCGTCGGTGCCGGGGCGGATCTGGAGGAACACGTCGGCGCGCTGGGCGATGTCGGTCACGCGCGGGTCGACGACGACGACCTTGCACCCCGCCTCGATGCGCGCGTTGATGGATGCGAGGTTGAGGCCCTTGGTCGCCGACGGGTTGTGCGACCAGAAGATGACGCATTCGGTGTTCTTCAGGTCGGCCGCCGCCGGCATGCCGTACGTGAGCTGCTGCGCCATGATCATGGCGGTCGCGCACGTGCTCGATTCGGTCAGGTAGTTCGGCGACCCGAAATCGAGCGCGAACCGCATGAGGTACGCGCGCGCCCATTTCGCATAGCCCGAATAGAACATGACCGATTCCGCGCCGAACTCGTCCTTGATGGCGTTGAGCCTCATCGCGATCTCGTCGAGCGCTTCGTCCCAGCTTATCGGCACGAACTCGCCCGAGCCGCGCGCGCCCGTGCGCCGCAGGGGCGTCATGACGCGGTCGGGGCTGTAGACGTACTGGCGCATCGCCGCGCCCTTGCTGCACAGCGTCCCGTGCGAATGCGGCGCCTCCTTCGTGCCGGCGACCTTGATGATCTCGCCGTCTTTCACGTACAGGTCGAGCCCGCACTGCGTACCCGGATCGCAGATGGCGCACACCGATTTGCGCACCTCGATGCCGGTATCCGGCCCCGGCACCTTGCCTTTCAGCCTCAGTTCCAAATCGTTCATGAACCGTCTCCCCCCTGTCGTAGATACGATTTCATTATCTCGCGGAAACGCGCTCCCACCTCGGAGTCGAATTCGCGGCGGTCGGCGACTTGACGCATGACGAGCATGTTGAAGCCCACGAGCGCATCTTGGCCGGCGCGCTCCTCGTATATGAGCACGCGCAGCGCACTCGGCGATTCGCGCACCTCGATTCGCCGGCGGCCGTCCTCGGCGGGCAATCCGACGGACGCGAAGAGGACGTCGCCCACATGGATGACGTTACGCGGTATCGAGCCCGGATACGGCCGCGTGGGCAAGCGCCCCGCAAGCTCGGCAGCCATGGCGCGACCTGCGCATCGTCCCTGTTGAACGGCGTTTTGCCACAAGCCGATGACGCGCGGAGCGCCCGTGGAAAGGTCGAGCGCCTGCGCCACGTCGCCCGCGGCGAACACGTCGGGGGCGCTCGTCCGCATGAACCGGTCCACGATCAGGCCGCGGTCGGCGTCGAGCGCGCCGCGCGGCACGAAATCGAGGTTCGGCTCCACGCCTTGCGCGAGCACCACCTCGTCGAACCGCTGCGCTTCGCCCGTGCCGAACGTGACGAGCAGGCCGCCTTCCGCACGCGCGTCGGCATCTGCGGGTTCGGCACCACGCACCGTTTGCCTCAAGCGCAGCTCCACGCCGCGCGCGACGAGCTCTTCCTCGAACCGCTGCGCCACAAGCGGATGCGCGGAGGCGCGCAGGATATGCGAGCTACGACCGAGCAGCGTGACCCGCTTCCCGCGGTCGAGACATGCCTCGAGGACCTTGAGCGCGACCATGGACGTTCCCGATACGAGCACGTCGCGGCACCGCTCGGACGTAAGCGCGTCCCGCAGCCGCACTGCATCGGCCATCGTGCGCAAAACGAGCGGCGTATACCCTTCGACCTGCGGAAATCCTGGAGCTATCGGATGCGCGCCCGTCGCGACGAGCAGCTTCGAATAGCGCAGGCGATCACCGTTTTCGAGCACGACCTCGTGCGCCGCAACGTCGAGCGACTCGATGCGCGCATGGGCGCGCACGTCGTCGACGACATGCGCGAGGTCGAGGTCCGCCCACGGGTTGCACGCATCGCGCTCGATGCGGCCGCCCGCGTAATACGACGTGAGGACGGGGCTGTAGGGGTCAACGCCCGCATCGGTGACGACCGTGATCCGACCGGCGTATCCTTCCGCGCGCAACGCGCACGCCGCATTCACGGCGGCGGCGCCGAAGCCGAGCAGCACTACCGGCTCGGAAACAAGCGATGCGTCCAACGGATACGCCCCCTTCCCCTTCTCGATGTACGAATTATACCGTGAAGGGAAAGGGGGCGTCGCGTGTCCGGCGAAGGCGCGGCTCGGGCCGTCCGGCTATTCCTGCTCGTAGAGCGACAGCGCCAACGGCAGGTACTTCTTTGCATAGCGATAGTACGTGTAGAGCCATTCGCCCACGTAATCGCCTTCGGACTCCTTCTGCAAAGCCCAGACGTACCAGCACCAGCCCGCCAAGCCGACGTACACGTAATTGTGGCGGCGCTCCTCGAGCGTGGGCGTGCGACCGAAGTAGTGCGCGAGCGCGCGTTCCGCCTCTTCGTCGTCGAGCATGCACGTGACCACGAACGTGCCGTAATCGCTCGCGTAATCCGCCATGCCGGCGTATTCCCAGTCGATGAGCGAGAGCGCGCCCTCGCCGTCGTAGAGCAGGTTCAAGTTGAAGAAATCGTTGTGCGTCAGGCACACGGGCGCGCCGTCGGCATCGGCGAGCTCCTTCGCACGCACGGCCTGGGCGCGCAGCTCGTCGTAGCCCGGCGTCTCGATCGGCCCCTTGGCCAGCAGGAGCGATTCGTACTTCTTGCTTTCCTCCATGTAATCGAAATGGCGGTCGAGCGTCTCCTTCTGCGCGTGCAGCGTTCGGGCGACCGACATGGCCTCGGCCAGCTGGACGTCGTCATGCGGGTCGAGCTCGCGGGCGCCGACGATGAACTTCGAGATCTTCCAGCCCTTCTCGGGGTCCTCGTAGATGAACGTGTTGTCGATGCCGATCTCCTTCGCCAGCGCGAGCGCCTGGCGTTCGGCAGCGCGGTCGATCATCTGGTCGGTCCCCACGCCCGGATGGCGGTAGACGTACTCGCCGTCGTTCGTGGCGAAGTGGCACGACAGGTTCGTCAGGCCCTGCTTCAGCGGGTACATGTCGCGGATCTCGGATTTCGTGCAGCCGAGCACGCCCGCGATGTTGTTGAAGACGTCGACGTCGACGTTCTCCATGAACAGCGGGTCGAACTCGCGCAGCGCCTCGAGCGAGTCGAACTCGAAGACCGTACCGCGCTCGAGCTTGCGCAGCTCCATGTCGAGCTCGTCGATGTGGTCGGCGAAGATTTCCTCCCAAAGCTTGCCGATCGTGCGCGGGTCGTCGTAC
Organism: uncultured Eggerthellaceae bacterium; assembly: GCA_946626265.1. Taxonomy (GTDB): domain Bacteria; phylum Actinomycetota; class Coriobacteriia; order Coriobacteriales; family Eggerthellaceae; genus UBA9715. The sequence continues at coordinate 13,075 of CAMOUE010000032.1, forward strand.
TCGGCTTCGAGGATCTCGACGAACCGGTCCGCGAACGCCTGGTCGAAATACGCCTGGTCGGTCATGTACCAGGCCGACTCCCCGCCGACGTGGACGCGCGTGATGCGGCCCGACTTGTCGGGGTACATGCACCACTCGTCCGTCGGCCCCTCGCAGTACTCGCCTGCGTAGTAGGCTTTCCACACGTACGGCTTGAAGACGTTCCTCGTGTAGTAGATGTCCGACGTGCATATATATGTGTTGCCGAGCCGCTCGCGCACGCGCATGAGCGTGGAGTTGTTGTTGCGCGACGCGAACTCGCGGTTCACGACGATCTTGACGCCGTACTTTTCCTCGAGGTAGAAGAACTGCTCCTTCTTGTAGCCGACGACGACGGTGATGTCGTCGATGCCCGCCGCGAGGAGCTGCTCGATGTGCCGCTCGATCATGACGTCGCCGCGTACCGTCAGGAGGCCCTTGGGCTTCTCGTAGGAAACCGGCGCGAAGCGCGACGAAAGGCCGGCCGCCATGATGACGGCGTTCTTCACCTTGTAGGGAGCCAGCTCCTTCATGCCGCGCGGGGTGACTTCGCCGTCTTCGACGAGCTTGGCCTTCGCCAGGCTCTTGTGCGTCTTGTTCGTCAAGCCGAGCGATAGGCCCAGCATGGTGGCGAGCTCGCGCTGTTTCGTCCCAGGATGCTCGAGCAGCGTGCACAGCATCTCGAATTCGTGCCTATTGATCATAGTGCCTCTCTTTGTCACGTATGCGATTCGGTGCAAATCTGCGGCCGCATCATGTACGCCCACCGAAAATGCGTTCTCAAGTATATCACTCGTACATATTTTTTGAACATATGGTATATTTCGCTACGAGGATCCACGGAAACGTGGAGTGTTTTTTCGGCATTCGCATCGCCATGCGGGCGCCGTATCGCAAGTAGGAGTTGGAACAATTGGATAATCGCGTGGTCGAACTCCGCGAAGAGCGGCGGAGGAAGTATTTCGCGCGGGGCATCGCGTTCGCCGTCGCCTCGGGCATCTGCTACGGACTCTACACTGGCTTTCTCACCCTCGCCGAGACGCAGGGCGCCTGGGGCGACTGGTTCGCGGGCGTGGAATGGGGCGATGGGAAACCGGCGCTCAGCGCGTTCGTGATCACGTTCGTGCTCGCGGCGCTTGCCGCGGGGTTGAACGACTTCTTCAGCGGCGTGTGGTCACTCATCATGTGCGCCAAGAATCGCCAGCTCGGGGACTTGTGGAAAACAGTCAAGACGAAACCGGGCTGGATCATGATCGTATGCGCCATCATCGGCGGACCTTTGGCGACGATTGCCTACGTCGTGGCGCTCAATTCCGCGACTGCCGCCGGAAATCCGGGCGTCATCGTTCCGATTGCTGCTTTGAACTGCGCAATCGGAGCCATTTTAGGGCGCGTTTTCTTCAAGCAGGAGCTGAACGCGCACAAGGTCGTCGGCATCGTCATCTGCCTGCTGGCCGGCGCGATCATCGGAGGCACGAGCTTCGCCGCGCTGGGTCCCGAGGCGCTGATCGCCTGCCTGTTCGCGTTCGTCGCCGCGTTCGGCTGGGGCTTCGAGGGATGCGTCGCCGGGTTCGGCACCATCTTGATCGACTACCGAATCGGCATCGCGATTCGCCAGACGACCGCCGGATTGCTCGAGCTGTTCGTCATGTTCCCGCTCATCGCCATCGTCGGTGGCGAGGCGGGCTGCATCCCCGAGCTGGCGGGGGCGGCGATCGGCAGCCCCGCGTTGCTGATCTTCGCGCTGTCGGGATTCTTCGCGATGCCGGCGTATTCGTTCTGGTACAAGGGAAATTCGATGTGCGGCGCCGCGCTCGGCATGGCATGCAACGGCATGTACGCGTTCTGGGCGCCGTTCTTCATCTGGCTTATCATGGGCGCCCTGAACATCGGCGGGCTCGCGGCCGACTATCCGCCGCTCGCGCCGATCCAATGGGCGGGTGCTTTGATCATGATCGCGGGCATCTTCTGCATCGCGGTCGACCCGATGCAGCTGGTACGCGGCCGCGGGAAAGAGAGTGATGCAGCATGAGCAACGAGATGACACGCGACGTCGAGCGCGCGGGCGCGGGCGCGGCGGGCGCGGGCGCGGCGGGCGCGGGCGCGGGCGCGGCGGGCGCGGGCGCGGCGGGCGCGGGCGCGGCGGGCGCGGGCGCGGGCGCGGCGG
>CAMOUE010000033.1 GCA_946626265.1 uncultured Eggerthellaceae bacterium
GAAGCCGGAAAGCCGGCGGCGAGCTTCGCCGACATCGAAAACCCCATCGTCATCGGCAACATCCGCATGGGCTTCGGGCACTACCGCATCGCCATGGCCATGGCATCTGCCGCGCATGCGCTCGGCTACACGCCGCTCTGGTTCGACCTGATGGGCTTCCCCGACACCACGTGCACGAAGCTCGTCTCGCACCAAAACGACCTGTACTCGATGGGATCGCGCCTCTCCCAGCGAATCCCCCTGTTCAACAAGCTCGTATGGGAGCCCTTGAACTCCGAAGGGTTCCGCAAGCTCACCTACAACGCCGCCGACCAGAAGGCCGCCGAGCTCATGACCGCGCCCTACGCGGACCTTCCAAACGACATCCCCTTCGTCGGCACGCACGCCTGGCCTGCGCAGGCGGCCGTGCATGCGGGCCTGACCAACGTGGTGAACGCCATTCCCGACAACTGGCCCATGGCGCTGCACCTGGCAGAGGGGGCGACGCACGCCATCCAGACGCCGTCGGCGTACCTCGGCTACAAGGCGCTGCGCGGCATGGACAAGAAGCGCATCCTCAAGCCGATGCCCGCGGAATCGCTCTACTACACCGGCCACTACATCGACCACGAGCTCGTCCTCAACATTCCGTTCGACTGCGCGCGGCGCGTCGGGCGGGCGACGACGGGCGCGCCGCTTCGCTACCTGCTCTCCGTCGGGGGCGCAGGCGCCCAGTTCGACTTGTTCCGCGGCATCATCGAGCACTTGCTGCCCTATATCGAGGCGGGCAAGGCTGCACTGTTCGTCAACGTCGGCGACCACGAGAACGTATGGCGCAAGCTGAAGGCCGCAATCCCGACGCTCGCGAGCGCCAAGGAGCATTTCGACGACTTCGACGAGACGGCCGCGTTCGCCGAAGACGCCCTCGACGGCGAGGTGCACGGCGTGCACGCGTTCGGCGACAGCGACATATTCGGCGCAGTCTATTCGACGAACCTGCTCATGCGCGCATGCGACCTGCTCGTCACGAAGCCGAGCGAGCTGGCCTTCTACCCCGTGCCGAAGCTCATGATCAAGCGCGTCGGCGGACATGAGGCATGGGGGGCCGTGCGCGCGGCGGAGCTGGGAGACGGCACCTACGAGCTGGAGACGCTGCCCGAGATCTGCGGCATGATCGACCTCGTGCAAGCCGAGCCCGCGATCGTCGTCGACATGTGCGACAACATCGAGGCCGCCGACGCCGTGGGCATATACGACGGCGCCTACCACGTCGTCCATCTCGCCGCTCAGGCGCGATGACGCGGTAGGCGCCTTAGTTCGCCGGAGGTCCTTCGCCCAACGCGCTAGGCTCGGTCCGCTAGAGGACCTTCACGTCCTCGGCATTGCAGATGAGCGTGCGGCCGGCAGCGGTGCCGTACCCGTCGACGACGCCCCAAACGCCGGTCACCTCGACCTGCGCCTTGTTCTCGGGATAGTCGTCGGCCGTCCAGCCCTCGACGTAGAAGTTGACGCCCTTGAGAACGCCGCCCTCGCCCTTGATGCCGACCGAATCGCTGACCTTCTTGACACCGCCCTCGTCCTTCGTGTAGCGGCTCACCTGGCCCTTGATGTGCATGACCTTGCCGTTGTCGGCATCGAGCAGGTCGGGCGTGCGGTTCGTGAACTCGTCCATGAACGCGAACGCCTCGGCGTCGTCCATCGCCGCCACGTCGAAGTCGACGTTGCTCACGTCGACCTTGGCAACCGCGGCCGCACTGCTCGCGGCCGCACTGCTCGACGCGGCTGCCGCACTGCTCGCGGCCGCCTCGCTCGATGCGGCCTCGCTCGACGCGGCTGCCGCGCTTGCTGCAGAGCTCGAAGCCTCAGCTGCTTCGCTAGCCGCCGCCGAGCCCGATGCCGATGCCGATGCGGCGCTGCTCGAGGCGCTCCCGCCCGAGCATGCGGCCAAGCCCATGGCGAGCACTACCGCACATGCCGCTAGAACCAGTTTCCTCATGACGCTCCCCTTTCCTCGCGACCACCGCGTCATGCGGCCTTAAAACCGCACGGCCGCAACTTCACGCCAGCCCGCAGGGCGCAGGCCGGGTATCTAGAGTGAAATTTATCATCGTTATTCGCCGGGCGAAACTCGATTGGCGATTTGATCCTGCGATTTCGGCGGAATGCACCGAACCGCCCGCAAACGCCAGCTCGTCCAACGCGCGGGCGAACCGCGGGCGATGCGTGCGACGGGCGCCGCAACGAGTTAGGATATCCACGTGAAAGAGAGGAGACGCAATGAGGCGAACGCCATTCGACGACGGCTGGACGTTCTCGCGAAACGACGGCGAATACGAACCTGTCGTCGTGCCCCACGACGCCATGCTGGGCAACGAACGCCGAGAAGACGCGCCTGCGGGAAGCGCGAGCGGATACTATACGGGTGCGCGATACCGGTACCGCAAGTCGTTCGAGCTGAGCGAATCGCAGGCGAACGGCGTCTTGAAACTCGAGTTCGAAGGCGTGTACCGAGACGCGCGCATCGCCGTCAACGGCAATGCGCTCGAAGCGCCCCCCTACGGTTTCGTCCCCTTCCTCATCGACATCTCCCCCGCCGTTCGACCCGGCGCGAACGTCATCGAAGTCGAGGCGGACAACGAGAGCCAGCCGGACTGCCGCTGGTATTCCGGCGGCGGCCTGTACCGTCCCGTCTGGTTGTGGGAAGGCGGCCCGCTCCACATCGAGCCGGAGGGCATCCGCGTGACGACGCTGTCATACGACCCGGCAACCGTCCGCGTGCAAGTCCGGGCGACCGGCGGGACTCCAAGCGTTTCGATCGTCGATCCCGGCGGGGCGGTCGTGGCATGCGGCGAGGGCCGCGATTGCACGTTGTCCATCCCGCGTGCGCAACTCTGGAGCGAAGAGCGCCCCGACCTGTACCGATGCCGCGTGACGTTGACCGCGGACGGAACGGCCGACGTGACCGACCAGGCTGAAACGTCATTTGGGATCCGCATGGTCGAGTGGAACGAGGGCGGGCTGTTCGTGAACGGCCGCGAGACGCTGCTGCGCGGCGGTTGCATCCACTGCGACAACGGCGTGCTCGGCGCCGCATCGTGGCCCGCAAGCGAGCGGAGGCGCATCCGGCTGCTCAAGCAGGCGGGGTTCAACGCCGTGCGCGTCGCGCACAATCCCGCGCCGGCCGCCCTGCTCGAAGCATGCGACGAGATGGGCGTGTACGTCATGGACGAGGCGTGGGACATGTGGTTCATGCGCAAGAACCCGCACGATTACGCGCAGCACTTCCTCGGCTGGTGCGACCACGACCTTCGCCGACTCGTATCGCACGACTACAACCACCCGAGCGTCATCATGTACTCGATCGGCAACGAGATCGCGGACCCCCTCGCCCCCGGAGGGGTCGAACTCGAGCGCTCGCTCGTCGACCTCGTGCATGCGCTCGATTCGACACGCCCTGTCACCTGCGGATTCAACCTCACGATGATGGTGATGGAGCGCATAGGGCGCAGATGGTACGCCCAGAACGACGGCGATGCGCAAGCCTCGCTCGTGAACGGCGACGACGAGCCCCCGCGGGGCAGCCTCCTGTTCAACCTCGCGGCACAGGCGACCGGCACGGGCATGACGCTTCTCGCCAACGCGCCCGGGGCCGACGCGCTCGTCTCTCCTGCGCTCGACGCGCTCGACATAGCCGGCTACAACTACGCAGCCGCCCGCTACCGCGTCGATGCGCGAAAGCACCCAAGCCGAATCGTCGTCGGCACCGAGACGTTCCCCTACGACCTGCCGCGCAACTGGAAGCTCGTCGAGGAGCTGCCCAACCTCGTCGGCGATTTCATGTGGGCCGGCTGGGACTACCTCGGCGAGGCGGGCGCGGGCGCCTGGGCGTACACGGCCGAAGAGGCGGGATTCAGCAAGCCGTGGCCTTGGCTTGTCGCCGGCTCGGGCGCGCTCGACATCCTGGGAAACCCCAACGCCCATGCCGCGCTCGCAGGCGCAGTGTGGAAAACGGCTTCGGCCCCCTCGATCGCCGCGCGGCCCGTCAACGTGATGGACGGCAAGACCTACCGGGCGACCTGGCGCGGCTCGGACGCGATTCCAAGCTGGTCGTGGCGCGGATGCGAAGGCGTTACGACGGAAGTCGAGGTGTATGCACACGACGCCCGATCGGTACGGCTCGAGCTCGACGGCCGCATCGTCGGCACGCGTCCGGTAAAGCGTTTCGTCTCCCGTTTCGAAGTCGAGTACCGCCCCGGCACGCTCACGGCAATCGCGCTCGACGAAACCGGCCGCGAGGTCTCCCGCTCGTCACTCGCCTCGGCGCAAGGCCCGCTGCGCCTCGAGGCCGCACCCGAGACTCCGACCGCGAAAGCAGGGGACGTCGCCTACGTGGCCATCGCCATCGTCGGCGCGAACGGGGTGGTCGAATCGAACGCGGACGAGCGCGTCGAGATCGAAGTCCTCGACGGTGAGCTTGTCGGCTTCGGCAGCGCACGGCCCGCCACGACCGAAAGCTTCCTCGCAGGGTCGTATACGACGTATCGGGGTCGCGCAATCGCGGTCGTGCACCGTAGCGGGCCGGGAAACGCGACGCTCGTCGCCACCGGTCCGACGCTCGGCACGGCATCGGTCCTCATACCGTTCGCGTAACGCCACCCGCGCCGAACTCAATAGACATCAGGCCTGCGATGCTGCAGGACGGGAATGCGCCGGCGGGCGCGCTCGAGCTCGGAGGTGTCGATGCGCGCGACGGCGAGCCCTTCCGCCTCGCCGGCCCGCACGCGCACCGCGCCATCGGGCCCGACGAGCATGCTGTTGCCGATGTACCCGTCGTCCGCGCGGCACACGCCGGCGACGAACAGCTCGTTTTCGATCGCCCGCGCAGCGAGCAGGGTCTCCCAGTGCCGGACCTTGTCCGGGCCGGCCACCCATGCGGACGGGTACACGAGCAAATCGCACCCGCGAAGTGCCGCATGACGGGCGACTTCCGGAAACCGCAGGTCGTAGCATATTGCCAAACCGAGCTTGCCGAACGGCGTGCCTATGGGGTCGAACAGCTCGTCGGAGGCCGCCATGCGCTCGGACTCGCGCGTCGTCTCCGAGTCGAACAGGTGGACCTTGCGGTACACGCCGCGCTGGGCGCCCTCGTCGTCGACGACGAGGGCCGTGTTGTAGGGAAGACCCCCCTTCCCGTTGAGCTCGTTCATCGTGAACACGATCCACAATCCCCCCGCACGGGCGATTTCGGCGACCGCGCACGCAAACGGGCCGTCTACGGGTTGGGACTGCGCGAGGAAATCGCCCAGCTCGCTTTCGTAACGGCTCATGAGGCACTCGGGAAACACGAGCAGGTCGACGCCCGCCTCATGTGCGTCGCGCGCGTATGCCTCGACGAGCGACACGACGTCGCCGTCGTCTGGATGACATGTCTGGGCAAGCCCCACCGTCACGTTCATGCGTACCTCCCCACTGCCCGGCTGCGCGCCGATCTGACCGGACGCCGAGCGCCAAACGGCCGGCTTCCTAGCGAAACTCGCTGATGTCCTTCACGAGCTGTTGCGAATGGCGGTCGATTCCGTCCGCCTTGAACACGCGGATATCCGTGGCGACGAACCCGCACGGCTCGTCGCCTTCCGCCACGGGCACCGTCAGCCCGCCGCGCGCGTCGGCGGCGGGTTCGACCTTGCCGCCCGAATACGCGTCGACGGTCGTGATGTCGAAGCCGGCGGATGCGAGCCAGCCTATGAGGTCTTTGCGGTGCGGCGCCGCCTGCACGGCGTTGCCGAGCGCGCGGGCCCGTGCGACGACGTCCTTGTTGCGCGGTCCTGTCGCCAGCACCGTATCGCACACGAGCAGGCCGCCGGGCTTCAGCGCCGCAAATATGTTCCTCAAAGCCTCGATCGGATCGAGGAACAGGTTCAACGAGCAGTTCACGTATGCGAAATCGGCAACGCCCTCGCCCGTCGCCTCGGCAAGCCGCTCGGGATAGGCGACGTGCAGCTCCATGCATTCGGCTGGAACCGCCGCCTTCTCGGCTGCATGCGCTACGCCGGCGCGCGCCTCGGATACGTAGTCTTCGCGCCAGTCGACGCCGATCGCCCTGCCGCGTTCGCCCACCTGCTCGGCAAGCTTGTACACGCCCTTTCCGCGACGGCATGCCACGTCGAGGGCCGTCTTGCAGTAAAGCTCCTTGGGGATCGACATCGCGCACGTGCCGTCGTAGCCGTTTTGCTCGGGCAGCGCCGCGTAATACGCTTCCAACTCGTCCGTCTCGTACTTCATAACGTCAATAGCACTTCCTCTCGTTCAAGCGGGGGCGTCGCTCCCCGCTTCATCGCATCCCGACTATGGTAGCATCAACGCGAACGCAAGCGCCACGTCCACGAGAGGAGACCCCCATGTTGTTCGTCGAATACCCGAAGTGCTCCACCTGCAAGAAGGCCAAGGCCTGGCTCGACGGGCGCGGCCTCGCCTACGACGACCGCCACATCGTGGAAGACAACCCGACGGCAGACGAGCTGCGCGCATGGCATGGCGCGAGCGGGCTGCCGCTCAAGCGCTTCTTCAACACGAGCGGCATGCTCTACCGCGACATGGGATTGAAGGACAAGCTTCCCGACATGTCCGAAGACGACATGCTCGACCTGCTCGCGACAAACGGCATGCTCGTCAAGCGACCGCTTCTCGTGCTCGACGACACGGTGCTCGTCGGATTCCGCGTGAAGGAATGGGAGGCCGCGCTCGCCTAGGCGCCTTTCCCCGGCCCCGTCTTTCCCTACTCCCCCTCGAACAGCGGGGTCGAGAAGTAGCGCTCGCCCGTATCGGGCAGGACCGTTACGACCGTCTTGCCGAATCCGAGCTTGCGCGCAAGGCGCTTCGCCGCCGCGACGTTCGTGCCCGACGACACGCCGCACAGAAGCCCTTCCTCGCGGGCGAGGGCGCGCGAAGTCTCGAGCGCCTCCTCGTCGCCGACGATGCACACGTCGTCGTAGATGTTGCGGTCGAGGATGGCGGGGATGAGGCCGTCGCCGATTCCCATCTGGACGTGGCTGCCGATGCCGCCGCCAGACAAAATGGCGGCGTTTTCCGGCTCGACCGCCCAGATCTCGATGTCGGGGTAGAGCCGCTTCAACGTCTGGCCGATGCCCGAGATGGTGCCCCCGGTCCCGATGCCGCTCACGAACCCGTGGATATGGCAGCCGGCATCCTCCGCTATCTCGAGCGCCGTGTGGTTACGGTGGGTGCGCAGGTTGTCGATGTTCTCGAACTGCTGGGGGACGAACACGCGCGGGTCGTCGGCGGCCATCTGCTCCGCTATCTTTATGCATTCGTCGATGGCCTTGCCGATATCGCCCTCGTCATGGACGACGACGACTTCCGCACCGTAGTGGCGCACGAGCTTGCGGCGCTCTTCGGAAACAGAGTCCGGCATGATGATGCGCGCCTTGTATCCGCGGACGGCGCAGATGAGGGCCAGGCCGATTCCCTGATTGCCGCTCGTCGGCTCGACTATGATGCTGCCCGGACCGATTTCCCCGCGCTTCTCCGCTTCCTCGATCATCATGGCCGCCGTGCGCGTCTTCACCGAGCCGCCCACGTTCACGCCCTCGTACTTCACGAGAATCTGAGCCATGCCCGGCTCGACCACCTTGTTGAGGCGGATGAGCGGCGTGCGCCCCATCGCCTCGAGAACGTCGTTGTAAATCATCCGGGATGTCCCCCTCCGTACGCATCGTGTAACGTCGGGCATTATACCCCAGCATATCCCCCGCGATGGGAACTCCGTCGAAAGCGAACAGCGCCTATTAGCAATCGGGCTTTTCCGCGTCCCGCTCGTGCACGCCGTGCCAAGTGCAGGTGGAAACCGTACGGTATCGTGGTATCTTGAATGCAAGCGAAAAGCAGATGACGTTCGTCAATCGAAGGAGGCCACCGTGCTTTGCCCGAATTGCAACTCACTCGTTAACGAAGGATCAGCGTTCTGCGAGATGTGCGGAGCGCCGCTTTCCGGAGCAGCCGCAACCGACCAGCCGTCGGGCGCCGCCGGCACGGGCGCGCAAGCCGACCTTTCGGGATTCGACGTCAGCACCCAACCGCAGTACGAACCTGCCGCGCAGCAAGGCCAAAGCGCCTATGCGTCCCCGCAGCAACCGTACGGAGGGCCGTACGGGGGCGGCATGCCCCAAAGCCAGCCGACGCCTCCAGCCTACTCGTACGGGCAACCGCAGCAACAGGGCTCGAACACCCCGTTCGTGCTCGCGATCGTGTCGCTCGCCTGCATGCTCACCGGCATTTTGGCGCCCGTCGCCCTCGTCTTGGCCATCGTCGCCCTCGTCATGAACTCGAAGCAGAAGAAACAGGGCATCGTCAACACGAAGCAGACCCCGACGAACATCATGAGCATCATCAGCATCGTCCTGTCCGCGATCACGCTCGTCATGTTCCTCGTGGCAGGCGCGGCCGTCATAGCGGCAGTCGAGAGCGGCGAGTTCGACACGACCACCCCGTCGAGCACGACGACGCAAAACGCGTCCTCCACGAACGCGGCCTCGACGGCTTCGTCGGCGGCATCGACGGCTGCCGGCGCGAGCGGCGCCGCTGCCGGCGGCACGATCGGCAGCGCCTCGAGCGCAAGCGCAACTTCGGCTTCTTCGTCCTCTTCCACGTTCGCCGGCACATGGCAGCTCGACTCCATGCTCTCGGACGGCAAGGAGACGTCCGCGAAGGACATCGAGACGATGCGCGAACTCGGCCTCGACGTCACGCTCGAGCTCGAAGCCGACGGGACGGCCTCGTTCGTGCTGTTCGGCGAGCCGCTCGACGGCACGTGGAGCGAAAGCGGCGGTCAGCTCAACTTGAAGCTTTTGGGCGAGGCGATTCCCGTCACATATGAAAACGACCTGATCATCATCCAAAACGACTCCGATTTGCTGCGTTTCCGCAAGGCAAGCTAGCGAGGTCGCAAACAAGGACTCGAAACGGGGCCTGCAGGACGGCATGACACCGCCCTGCAGGCCTCCCTATTTCATGGACACGTCCCCCATCTCGCGTTGCCGCTCCCCTCCTCTTGCATGGCCATGACGCTCTTGCTACAATGCCGTGCGTTGAAACTGTTTCAGGGCGAGGTGGAATCCCTCACTGGCGGTAATCGACTACGGGTCGTAAGTCCGCGACCCCGGCGAGCGCATCGTCGGGCTGACTCCGGTGAAAGTCCGGGACCAACGGTCAAAGTCCGGATGGAAGAGACAGGAGGATACTTATGTCTACGTATGCGCAGAATCAGGGAAATTCCTATCAGAACACGAACCGCTGGAGCACGAAGCAGCTGGTGACCATGGCGTTGATGTGCGCCATCGCAATCTTGCTCAGCTTCATCGAATTCCCCATCTTCCCGGCCGCCTCGTTCCTCAAGCTCGACATCTCGTTCGTGCCCTCCGCCGTCATGGGCTTCTCGTACGGCCCGGGGCCCGGCGTGCTCGTCGGCGTCGTATGCGCGGTGGCGCATGGCGCCATAACGGGCAACTGGGTCGGCTGCCTCATGAACATAATCGCAGGCTGCGCCTTCATAATCCCCGCTTCCGCCATCTACAAGCGCAACCGCACGTTCAAGGGCGCGATGATCGGCCTCGTGGTCTCCACCGTCTGCCTCGTCATCGCGACCGTCATCGCGAACCTGGTCATCGACCCGCTGTTCTACGGCATGCCGTTCGAGGTCGTCGCCGGCCTGATAGCACCCGCCATCGTCCCGTTCAACATAATCAAGGGCATCGTCATCAGCGTGCTCACCGGCATCGTCTACAAGAGCATCTCAAACCTGATCACTCCTGCAAAAGACCAGGTGAAGGGGCGCTGAGAACGCTGAGCACCACCATAATCGAATTCGCGGACGCAACATTCAGCTACGACGGCGAGCGCAACGCCCTCGACGGCCTATCGCTTGCCGTCGAGCAAGGGTCGTTCGTATGCATACTCGGCGGCAACGGCAGCGGCAAATCGACGTTCGCGAAGCATCTGAACGCCTTGCTCGTGCCCGATGCGGGCAACGTCACGGTACTCGGCCTCGATACGTCCGACCCTGCCAACGTGTACGCGATCCGCAGCCAAGCCGGCATGGTGTTCCAGAACCCCGACGATCAGATAGTCGCCAGCGTCATCGAGAACGATGTCGCGTTCGGCCCCGAGAACCTCGGCGTCGCCCCGAGCGAGCTCCGCGCACGCGTAACGGCCGCCCTCGCCCAAGTCGGCCTGCAGGGATTCGAGAAGAAGCAGACGGAATCGCTTTCGGGTGGGCAGAAGCAACGCGTCGCCGTGGCGGGCGTTCTCGCGATGGAGCCCAAGATCCTCGTCCTCGACGAGGCGAGCGCCATGCTCGACCCGCGCGGGCGCGTCGGGCTCTTGCGCGTTTGCCACGAGCTCAACGAGGCAGGCCTCACCATCGTGCTCATCACCCATTTCATGGAAGAGGCCGCGCAAGCCGACCGCGTCATCGTCCTCGAAAGCGGGCGCGTCGCACTCGACGGGGCGCCTGAAGACGTGTTCACACAAATCGACCGCCTCCGCGAACTCGCGCTCGACATCCCGTTTTCCGCCCATCTGAGCAGGTCGTTGCGCGCGCGGGGGGTTCCCGTTTCCGTACACGCCGACGAAGGGGGGCTGCAGCGCGAGCTCGTGGGCCTCCTCTCCCCCGATGCCGGGGCCATGTCGGCGGAAAGCAAGTGCATGCCGGACGCGGACCGGACGCCCGAAGGAGACGATCGCCGTCCGCTTGTCGAATTCGAGCGGGTCTCGTTCACGTACCAGCCCATATCGCAGAAGAAGCACCGGCTCTCGAGGACGGCGCCTGCGGCCGAGCGGGCCGATTGGGGCCGTTCGCCCAACGAGTACTGGGCTTTGAAGGACTTGACGTTCTCCATACGGGAAGGAGAGTTCCTCGGCATCGCGGGCCATACCGGCAGCGGCAAGAGCACGCTCATCCAGCTTGCCAACGGCCTGCTCCAGCCCACCGAGGGCTCCGTCCGCATCAGGGGCGCCTCGCTTGCCGACAGGAAGGCGGCCGTCGAGGCGCGTCGGGACGTCGGCGTGGTGTTCCAGTACCCCGAGCGCCAGCTGTTCGCGGCAACCGTGTACGACGACGTCGCGTTCGGGCCGCGAAACCTCGGCTTCTCCTCGGGAGAAGTCGATGAGGCCGTGCGAAACGCCATGGAGCTCGTCCACCTCGACATCGACGAGCTGCGCGACCGAAACCCGTTCGGGCTCTCGGGCGGCCAACAGCGACGCGTCGCGTTCGCCGGCGTCCTCGCGATGCAGCCGCGCGCGCTCGTTCTCGACGAACCCGTCGCCGGGCTCGACCCGCAGGCGAAGCGGTCGTTCCTCGCCCTGCTCGAAGAGCTCCACCGCGAGCAGGACATGAGCGTCGTGGTGGTATCCCACAACATGGACGACCTGGCGACGATGTGCGATCGTGTCCTCGTCCTGAACGAAGGCGAGCTGTTCGCGCTCGACGTGCCCGAGCGCATCTTCGCAGACGAGGAGCGGCTCAGGAGCGTGGGGCTCGGCGTGCCCCACGCCTCCCATTTCGTTAACGTCCTCGCGAAAGGGGGAATACGCCTGCCCGTATCCTCTCTTCCGACGCTCGACGAGCTGGCGGACGCCCTCGCCGGCGCCTGCGAAGGCACGCACGCCGAGGCGACGCGAGTCGGAGCATCGGGCGAAGGGGCGTTCTAGCGATGTCGACGAACGCCATGTTCGGGCGCTACTGGGAAGCGGACAGCCCGATCCACCGCCTCGACCCCCGCACGAAGATCGTCGGAACGGCCCTGCTCGTCGTCACGGTGTTCTGCGCCGGGAACTTCACCGCGCTCGCCGCGGTCGCGGTTTTCACCGTAGGCATGTTCGCCCTTGCGCGCATCCCGTTCCTCCAAGCGCTGCGATCGATCGCCCCGCTCACGTTCATCATCGTGCTAACGGCATTGTTCAACCTGTTCTACGTGCAAGGCGGCACCGTCTACCTCGACTGGGGCTGGCTTCGCATCAGCCAAGAGGGCGTACGACAGGCCCTGTTCGTGGCGGTGCGGCTCACGCTCCTGCTTCTCTCGGGAAGCCTTCTCACGCTCACGACGACATCGCTCGACATCACCGAGGCACTCGAGCAGCTCCTTTCGCCGCTCGCCCGCATCGGCGTGCCCGCACACGAGTTCTCGCTCGTCATGGGCATAGCGCTGCGCTTTCTGCCCCAGTTCGTCGACGAGTTCCAGACCATCAGGGCCGCACAGCTCGCCCGCGGCGCAAAGCTCGCGACGAGTCCCGTGAAAGGAGGGCTTTCCGGCTTGACGAGCTTGCTCGTGCCCTTGTTCGCGAGCGCGTTCCGCCATGCCGACACCCTCTCGGCAGCCATGGACGCACGCTGCTACCATGGCGCGATGGGGCGCACGCGCCTTAACCCGTTGAGGTTTGCGCGCGCCGATACGGTCGCGCTGGCCGCCCTCGTCGCGCTGCTCGTCGCCTGCATCGTGTTGAGCATTGCGCCCCGCATGCCGATCTAGGCGCCGTAAAGCGCGAATGGACGCTATTCGGTTCGGATCGAGCGGTCCTTACTCGAAATCGTAGAGATCCTTCGCCGCGATCTTGAACGCCTCGTAGGCCTCGTCGGCGATGGCCTCGTCTTCCACGAGCTCGAACGCGGCGGGCTGCTCCTCCTCGTCGAGCTCGGTGACCTCGAGCACCACGACCTCGCCGGAGGACAATGCGGGCTCGTCGGGTGTCACCGGGAAGAAAAAGCCGTAACGACGTCCCTCGTGCAGGACAAGCCCCAGGAATTCCAGGTCGATGTAGTCACCGTTCTCGTCTTCGAGCGTGAACACCGTGCCCTCCTCCACGGGCGGGCAGAAATTGGGGGCGGATCCTTCTCTCACAACAATCACCTCGATGTAGCAGCGAAACTTTCGAACCGAATGCTTCTACTTCTTCTTTTTCTTGCGCTTCGACTTGTTCGGATTGCGGACCGGCTGTTGGTAAATCGGCTTTCCATCGGCGCCGATCTCGTTCGAACCGTGCGACGTGGGCTGCGCTGCGTCGATCGGGCCGTCTTCTGAAAGCACGGCGTCCGCGACGGATGCGGAGCCGGTTGCCATGGCCGCCTCGGCGTTCGCAGCCTGGATGCGCGCCGTCTTCAGGCGCGCGGCCTTCGAGGCGCCGATGTTGCCGGCGACGGATGCGCCGGCGCGCTCGAACTCGAAGCGGCCGATCGTCGGCCCGTACTTCTTCTCAAGCTTCGCATACTTCTGCTCGTGCGTCTTCCAGATGGCGAACAGCGGCGTGCCGACGGCAATCGACGAATAGCAGCCGATGACAAGGCCGATGGTCATGGCGAACGCGAAGTCCTTCAGCGTCTCGCCGCCGAACAGCAACATGAAGAGCACGGGGATGAGCGACGTGACGGTCGTGTTGATGGAGCGGATGAACACCTGGTTGAGCGAATGGTTCGCCATCGTGTAGAACGACGTCTTGATCGTGAGGTCCTTCATGTTGTCGCTGATGCGGTGGAACACGACGACCGTGTCGTAGAGCGAGTAGCCGATGATCGTGAGGAGCGCCGCCACCGCATTAGGCGTGAACTCGCGCCCGACGAGCGCGTACACGCCGACTACGATTATGAGGTCGTGCAGCAGCACCACGACCGCCGTGACGCCCATCTTGAACTCGAACCTGATGGCGATGTAGATGATGATGAGGACGAGCGAGACCAGAAACGCGATGAGCGACTGGTTGATGACGCTCGAACCCCAGTCGGGGCCGATCGTCGTGACCTCGAAGTTCTCGCTCGTGAGGCCGAAGCCGCTTCCGACCTGGTTGGCGATGGAGGCCGCCTCCTGAGCATCCGTCGTCGTCATGCGCACGAGGAAGCCCTCTTGGCCGTCGCTGACGGTCGTCTGGATGGTCGCCTCGCCCTGGCCGGCAGCCGCGAACGCGTCGCGCATCTCGTCGAGGGTGACCTCGCCCGTGTCATGGAACGAAATGGACGTGCCGCCCACGAACTCGATGCCGAACGTCATGCCCTTGATGCCCACGACGGCGACCGAGGCGACGATGAGGCATGCGGAGATGATGAGGAGCACCTTGCGATGCCCGACGAAGTTGATGTCGTGCTTGATGAAGCGGCCCTTCAGGTTGTGAACCGTCTCGGCGACCTTCAGGCCTTCCGCACCTCCCCGCTCTTCGGCGACCTTGTCGGTCATGGTCCTGTCGAGCGCCTCGCCGATTTCCGCCTCGCCGGCGGTAACGCCCTCGATGGCGCCGAGCGCGGCAAACTTCTCAGCCGCGACCTGACCGTCCTTGACGTTCCAGAACCCGGGGTGCTTGGCGATCGCATGCGGCGCGAGCAGGCGGACGAGCGGTGCCTTGAACAGCAGCATCATGACGATGTCGCACAGGATGCCGAGGGCGAGCGTCAAACCGAAGCCCTTGACGGAAGCCGACGCGAGGAAGAACAGCGAGAGCGCCGAGACGAGCGACACGAGGTCGGCGTCGATCGACGTCTGGATGGCGTGGCGAACACCCGAGATGGACGCTGCGCGCACGCTTCTGCCCATGCGTATCTCTTCTCGGAACCTCTCGACCGTCAATACCGACGAGTCGGCTGCCATGCCGATGGTCAACACGATGCCGGCGACGCCGGAAAGCGTGAGGCTGAACATGCCGAAACGCGAGAGTGTCGCAAGGATGCCCAGGTAGAAAACTGCAAACACGATGACGGCGCCTGCGGTGATGGTGCCGAGGCCCTTGTAGAAGATCAGCAGGTAGATCATGACGAGCAGGATGCCGAGCAGCGCGACGATGACGCCCGAGCGGAGCGCATCCTGGCCAAGCGTCGGGCCGACGACCTGGCTCTGCGAGTATTCGAAGCTGACGGGCAGCGAACCGCTCTCGAGGACGGTCTGCAGTGCCTGGGCCTCGGTCAGGGTGTAGTTGCCCGTGATCTGGACCTGGCCGTTGGGGATCTCGGATTGCACGGCGGGTGCAGACTGCACCTCGTTGTCGAGCACG
>CAMOUE010000034.1 GCA_946626265.1 uncultured Eggerthellaceae bacterium
GGCTCCCGCCGGCACGGGGGCTCCCGCCGTCACGGGGGTCCCCGCAGGCACGGGAACTCCCATCGGCACGTGGGTCCCCGCATGCGGGGCAGAAGTTTCCTGCGTTCTCACGCCCGCACCGCGGGCACGTCCATCGCGTCATGGCCTACACGTCCTCGCGGGCGAGGCGCGCCAGCTCGGCAGCGCGATCGCGCAGCTGCTCGGCAGTCTCGAACCGCAATCCAGGTATCACGTGCTCGTGCGCGGCTGTCGCAACGGTTACGCTGGCCAGGCCGAATGCGCGCAAGATGGGGCCTTGGCGCGTGTCGGTGTTCTGAACGCGGATAAACGGAATGGTATAGCGCTTGCGCCAGACGATCCCTTTCGCGATGTCGAGATAGTCCTCCGACACCTCGTAGCGCCAGCGTGCGTAGCGGATGGGCGGCAGAACCGCGAGCCACACGACGAGCGCCACGACGAAGCAGACGCCGACAACCGCGATGAGGACGCGACCCACGCCCGCGGTGGCGGGCACCGTGCACAGAACGCCCGGCGCGATTGCCAGGCACGCGAATATGAAGACGATCCAGATGGCGTCGTTGATGCGCCACACGTTCTTGACGCGCGGGTCGAGCTGGTTTGCGGGCATAGGCTTCATGTCTCTCCCCTCATATGCCAGCGGGAAAAGGAAACGCGAACGAAAGCGAGGGGCATCCCTCGGCCCCCTCCGCCCGCTTGGCTCACCTCCACGGGTCGGGCTCGAACAGCGGAGGCTCTTCTCGGCGATCGGAATACGGGTCGTAACCGTCATCGTCCTCGTTCTCGGGACGCAGGAACTCGGAGACGGCGGGGGCAGGCGCGGCAACCGGCTTGGGCTTCGACTCGAGCGTCGTGGCGATCATCGAGCGCGAGCCCAGCTTGGCCCTGTGGGCCTCGGCGTCGGCGATCTTGCTCGTCTCGACCTCGCCCGCATTCTGGATGTCGTACGGCGTCGTCTGGTAGACGTAGTAGTTCAGCCAGTTCGTGTACAACAGCTGCGCATGTGCGCGCCAATTCGAGCTCGGCGGGTTGGAAGGGTCGTCGTCCGGGTAGTAATGCGCCGGCACCGCAATATCGAGCCCGCGCGCCACGTCGCGCTCGTACTCGCCGTTGAGCGTGGCGCGGTCGTACTCGGGATGCCCGAACACGAAGAAATGCCGGCTGTTCGTGCTTTTCGCGATGTAGACGCCCGCCTCGTCGGACACGGCCACGAGCTCGAGGTGCGGATGGCGCTCGATGTCTTCGGCATGCACCTCGGTGTAGCGCGAATGCGGCGCCCAGAAACGGTCGTCGAACCCGCGCAGCAAAGGCGAGGTCAGCTTGATCTGGCGATGCTCGAACACGCCCGACACCTTCGCGGGCAGCTCGTGCTTGCGGATGCCGTAATGGTAGTAAATGCCCGCCTGGGCA
Source organism: uncultured Eggerthellaceae bacterium (assembly GCA_946626265.1). Classification (GTDB taxonomy): domain Bacteria; phylum Actinomycetota; class Coriobacteriia; order Coriobacteriales; family Eggerthellaceae; genus UBA9715. Next base: position 1,429 of record CAMOUE010000034.1, read on the forward strand.
CCCCAGCAGATATGCAACGTGGAGTGCACGTGCGTGCGCGTCCACTCCATGATGTCGCACAGCTCCGGCCAATAGTCCACGTCCTCGAACTCGAGCAGCTCGACCGGCGCTCCCGTTATGATCATGCCGTCGAAATGCTCGTGCTCGATCTCGTCGAACGTGCGGTAGAACGTCTCGAGATGCTGCTCGGAAACGTTCTTTGCGTCGTGGCTCGCCATGCGCAGCAGCGTGATCTCGATCTGCAGGGGCGTGTTCGAGAGCTTGCGCAGAATCTGCGTCTCGGTCGCGATCTTCGTGGGCATGAGGTTGAGGAGCACCACGCGCAACGGACGTATGTCCTGATGCATGGCGCGATATTCCGTCATGACGAATATGTTCTCGCTCGCCAGCTGATCGGTGGCCGGCAGCGCGTCGGGAATGCGGATGGGCATGACACAACCTCCTTGAGGCGGAATAGGTCAGACCATGATAACGCAACCGAGCGCCGTGCGCGTCGGGCTATTCGCTTCTCAAGGCCTCGACGGGATCCTTGCGGCTCGCGGAACGCGACGGGATAAGCCCCGCCACGAACGTCAGCGCGACGCTGATGCCCACGAGTATGACGGCGGCGCCCACGGGCAGCAACGCCACATTCGGGACGTCGAACATCTCGTAGACGATCATGTTCGCGGGTATGCACCCGAGCGCCGTGACGCCGACGCCGAGCAAGCCCGCGATGAGGCCCTCGATGATCGTCTCGGCGTTGAACACGCGGCTGATGTCGCCCTTCGATGCGCCGATGGACCGCAAGATGCCGATTTCCTTCTTGCGCTCGAGCACCGAAATGTACGTGATGACGCCGATCATGATCGACGACACGATCAGCGAGATCGCCACGAACGCGACGAGCACGTACGAGATCATGTTCACGATGTCGGTTACCGACGACATGAGCGTGCCGACGATGTCGGTGTACGAGATGACCTTGTCCTCGTCGTCGGCGCGCATCCGGTCGTTGTAGCCGTCGAGGATCTCGAGCACTTTCTCCTTGCTGTCGAAATCCTTCGGGTAGATGCTGATTTCGAACGGCTTGTCGAAATCGGCGTATCCGAGCTTCTTCAGGTTGTTGTCGTACGAATGCTCCTCGACGCGCATCATGGACGACATGAGCTCGGCGAGCTCGTTCTCGTCCATGTTGAACTGGAACGCGTTGGCGAACGCGTCCGCGTCGAACCCGAACGCATTGCCCATATTGGACGCGAACTGCCCCATGACCTGCTCGAGCATGGAGCCAATCTGGTCTTCCAGAAGCTTCGTGATCTCGTCCATGTACTGTTCGATGAGCTGCGTGAAGTACTTCGTGATCGCGTCGGAGATCTGCGACTCGACCGCCTCGCCGATCTGCGTGGCGTACGCCGCCGCCAAACGCTGGCCGACGACGCCGCCAAGCCCCTCGGGAGTGGTGCCCAGCCGTTGCGCGATCTGGTCGGTGAGCTGCTGCTGGATGCTACGCGAATCGACCGAGCCGATGATGGCCGCGATCTGTTGGCTCACGACGCCCGACGTGTTCAGGTACTCGCTTACGTCGCCCGTGGGATGCGCGGCGCGCCAGCCGATGTAGTCTTGCGATATGGCGGAAATCGCATTGTTGACCGTCGCCCCGCCGTCCGCGAACTCAACGTTGATGCCCGCGATTATCTCGGCCATCGCAGCATCCGAGAGCTCGGGGAACTGCCTTTGAATATCCTCGAGCGTTATCTGCGAGGCCACGTTGTTCGCCATCTCGGTGAAATCCATCGGGGGCAGATCCATTGCCGACGGATCGAGCGACGAGAGGTCGAGGGAGGAAAGGTCGGCCGACGAGAGGTCCATGCCGGACATGTCGAGCCCGCTCATGTCAAGCGCGCTGGCGTCGAACGAGAACGCTGACGTCAGGGCCGATTCGTCGACCGTGAACAACGAGCTCATGTCGAAATCGCCGCCCTCTTCCTCTTCGAGCTCGTCGAAGGACTTGCCGCTGAACACGTCCTTCTTGGAGTCGGCAAGCTGGTCTTTGACGATCTCGGATTTCGAGGCGACGTCCACGATATGGCGCGTGAGCTCGGGCGTGTAGTAGATGCCCATGGTGAGGGCGAGCGCGTTCGACTCGGGCTTGGGCTGGACAATCCCGGCGATGACGAGGTCCTCGCCGTTGTCGACCAGGTCTTTCAGGTAATCCTTGTCGCCCGACTTGTCGACCCACACGTCGAAATCGCTGTCGTATTTATAGTAATCGGTGGCGTTCACGAGCTTGAACTTCATGCCGAGCACGTCATCGTAGGAGATGTCGATGTCCTCCTCGGAAACTTCGACCTCCTCTTCGTTCGCGAACTGCTTCACCATCTCCTTGAGCGTATCCGGGTTGCGCATGCCGAGCACGTACGAAAGGAAGTCGCTGATGCGGCCCGTTTGGCTGAGCACGAGCACGAGCTCGTCCTCCTTCTCGGGCCAATGGCCCGCGACCACGTCGTACTGCGCCATGACGACGGGGTCGTTGCCCATCGTCTCGGCGAACACGTCGGTCGACATGGACATCGACATGATGCTGTTCGACGTCACGCCGGACCCGATGCCGAGAGCCGAGAACGACGTGTCGGGGTTCACTTGGCGCACGCCGTTCGACGTATCGGAGGCGAAGATCTGCGGCGTCACGGCGTACTCGTAGTAGATGTTGTTCGTGTACTGCTCGATTCCCGATTCGCCGCTATCAAAATACACCTTCAGCGCGGCGAGGTCGTTTTTGCCGATGCTCGAGAACATGCGGGTCAGCATGTTCGCCTCGCCGATCTTGCCTTCCTCCGGCTCGGCCGCCGCCGCCGAAGCGGACGAGCCCCCGCCATCGGAGCCTTCGTCCGACGAGCCCGCCATGCCCACCATCATCGACGTCATGTCGAAACCGGTCGAGAGGATTTGTAGCGGGTAGACCGAGAGGGTCTCCTCCTCGACGGTCTTGATGTAGTTGTTCACGCCGTTTGCCAAAGCCAGGATGGCCGCGATTCCGATGATGCCGATCGAGCCGGCGATCGCGGTCATGATAGTGCGGCCCTTCTTCGTCATGAGGTTGTTGAACGACAGCGACAAAGCCGTGAGCGGCGACATGCGCGTGCGTCGCACCGGCTTCGCATTCGCCGCGGCGACCTCGTCGGCGGTAGGGTCGTACGGATCGGTGTCCGACCGGATCGTGCCGTCGGCGAGGTTGACGATGCGCGTCGCGTACTGCTCGGCGAGCTCGGGGTTGTGCGTGACCATGACGACGAGTCGGTCGTCGGCGATCTCGGTGAGCAGGTCCATGATCTGGACGCTCGTCTTCGAGTCGAGCGCGCCCGTCGGCTCGTCGGCGAGCAGGATCTCGGGGTCGTTGATGAGTGCGCGGGCTATCGCCACGCGCTGCATCTGGCCGCCGGACATCTGGCTTGGCTTCTTGTCGACATGCTCGCCGAGCCCCACGCGCTCGAGCGCCTCGACCGCGCGCTTGCGGCGTTCCTCGCGCGACACGCCCGAAAGCGTGAGCGCGAGCTCCACGTTGGAGAGCACGGTCTGATGGGGAATGAGGTTGTAGCTTTGGAACACGAACCCGATCCGGTTGTTGCGGTACGTATCCCAGTCGCGGTCCTTGTATTGCTTCGTCGAGACGCCCTCGATGACCAGGTCGCCCGAATCGTAGTGGTCGAGACCGCCGATGATGTTGAGCATCGTCGTCTTGCCCGAGCCGGACGGGCCGAGAATGGCGACGAACTCGTTGTCCCTGAAGGAAATCGAGACGTTGTCGAGCGCCTTCTGCGTAAAATTGCCCGTGGTATACGACTTGCATATATTCGTGAGCTGAAGCATCCCGGCTCCGTCTAATCAGTTGTGTGCAATTTTTTTCATGATATAACGAAAGGGCAAGCCGGCTCTTCACAGTCTGTAAACGAACACGGGGCTCGGCAGATTCGCCAAGCCCCGCCATCTCCGATGCGGCAACGCCGCGCGCTCGCGGCGCCTCCCGACGACCGAGCGGCCCTTCGGCAGCGTCGCGCGCTCGCGGCGCCTCCCGCGTGCCCTATTCGTAATCCGCTTTCAACGCCTTCCAGGCCTTCATCGAGTTCTTTATGCATTCGGCGCTCACGCAGTAGCTTGCGCGGACCCAGCCTTTGACGCCAAAGCCGTCGGACGGGACGAGCAGCAGGTCGTGGGCCTTGGCACGGTCGCTGAACGCGCATGCGTCCTCCTCGAGGGCCTTGACCCACAGGTAGAAAGCGCCGTCGGGCTGGATGTAGGTGTACCCCAGCTCGTCGAGGCCCGCCGTCAGAAGCGCGCGGTTCTCGGCGTACGCCTCGACGTTCGTGGGAAGCTCGATGCACTTCTCGATGACCCGCTGGAACATGACGGGCGCGCAGATGAACCCGAGCGCCCTGCCCGCGCCCCCGACGGCGGCGGCGACGTCCGCCGCGTTGTCCATGTTGTCGGAGACGTAGATGTAGCCGATGCGCTCGCCCGGCAGAGACAGGCTCTTCGCCCAGGAATAGCAGACGATGGTGTCCTTGTAGAAGTTCGCGGTGAACGGCACCTCGTCGCCGTACGTGATCTCGCGGTACGGCTCGTCGCTGATGATGTAGATCGGATGGCCCAGCTCCGCCTCCTTCTCGGAAAGCATGGTCGAGAGCTCCTCGATGTTCTGCTGGGTGTAGATGCAGCCGACCGGATTGTTCGGCGAGTTGATTACCACGGCCGCAGTGCGCTCGTTGACGGCGGCGCGCAACGCGTCGATGTCGAGCTGGAAATCGTCGGGCCTCATGGGAACCTCGATGCACGTGCAGCCAGCCGACTCGGTCATGACCTTGTACTCGGGGAAGTACGGCGCGTTGACGATGACCTCGTCGCCCGGGTTCGTGATCGCCGCCACGGTGATGTACAGCGCGGCGGTCGCGCCGGCGGTCAAATACACCTGGCCCGCCGTCGCGTCGATACCGAAACGCTTCTTCAGGTTGTCGGCGACAGCCTGGCGCGCGCTTGCGAGCCCGGCCGCCATCGTGTAGCCGTGAAGGACCTCGGGCGGCTCTTCGAGAAGCTCGAGGATGCGCTCCTTTACGCCGTCGGGCGCGGGAATCGAAGGGTTGCCGATGCTCAGGTCGTACACGTTCTCCTCGCCGATCTCGGCTTTGCGGTCCAAGCCGTAGGCGTACAGCACGCGAATGGGGTTCGGCTGCTTGCCCAGGCCCAGCATGCGCTCGTTTATCATGCTCATCTCTCCTCGTCAGCTCGTGAGAGGGGCGGCCGCAGCCGCCCCCGATGCCTATTCCTCGTTGTCGTATTCGTTCGAAATCTCAAGCGACTCGGGCTTCACCACCAGAACGTCGCACTCCATGTTGCGGATGAGGTACGTCGAAACGCTGCCGACGAACGCGTACTTGATATTGGAAAGCCCGCGCGCGCCGCAGATCACCAAATCGGGCTTGAAGGGCGCGATGAGCGCCTCGGCAAGCGTGTCGGTGATGCGACCCGCCCGAACCTGCACGTCGACGCTTGGGATCTCCCCGTCGTTGCGGGCGCGCGTGAGCAGGGGCTCGAGCGCCTCCTCGATACGGGCCAGCCCGTCGTCGCACAGGGCGCGGAAGTCTATGCCGTTCGCCTCGTAGGGCACGGAGTCGATAACGTGCCCGAACAGCACCTCGGAGTTGTTATCGTGCGCGACGGACAATGCGCGGCGGGCAACTGCCTCCTGCGTCGAGGCGCCGTCGAGCGATGCGAAAATACGATTGTAACGTGCCATGATGCATCTCCTATTCGTAAAGCTTAGCGCTATTGTACCCGTTCTTCGCGACACGGGGCCGACCCGCCCGGCAAAAGCCGCGCTGCGCGCAAAAATCGGCGAGGCGAGCGGGTGGGCACTACATGCTCGACAGGCGCTCCGGGGAAACGGCCACCTCGTCGACGTCGGCTTGCCCGATCGCACGAGGCGCCTCCTCGAGCTTCTCCTCGACGATGCCCGGGTTCACTGCCCGCTTCGCCTCGCGGGCGGCCTTCTTGGCCTCGCGGGCCGCCTTCTTCTTCGCGCTCTTCGACGAACCCACGTCGTTGCCGGCGAGGCGCTCCTCGAGGTTGCCGACCAGCTTGGCCAGCGGAATCGTGAGCACCAGGTAGAACAGGGCCGCGACGATGTACGGGGTGATCGAGCCGGTCGAGGCCACGATCGTCTTCGCGTACATGACGATTTCCATGACGCCGACGGCCGCGAGCAGCGACGTGTCCTTGTAGAGCAGGATGAACTCGCTCGTCATCGTGGGCAGGACGCGCCTGATCGTCTGGGGAATGATGACGAACATCATCGTCTGCGCACCCGTCATGCCGAGCGAACGCGCCGCCTCGAACTGGCCCTTGCTAATCGACTGGATGCCGGCGCGGAAAATCTCGCACTGGTAGGCGGCCGAGTTCAGGGCGAGCACGATCACGCCCAGGACGAACGGCGGGATTTGGATGCCCGCGAGCGGCAAGCCGAAGAACGCGATGTAGATCTGCAGGAAGACCGGGGTGCCGCGGACGACGTTCACGTACAGCGAGCCTATGCCGCGCAAGATGCCGATTTTCGACATGCGCATGAACGAGAAGATGAGGCCGATGGGAATCGCCAGGGGAAACGCCACGAACACGATGGCCAACGCCATGAGGAAGCCGCTGAACACGACGGGGAAGCTCGACACGAGGATGGGCGGGTTCAAGAACAGGCGCAAGAACTTGTTCGAGTTCCACGCCTGGACCCACGGCTGCTCCTCGAGGTAGCTCGACAGCTGCTCGGTCGGCGAGGTGACCTTCACCGGAATGGCCGGAATGTCGGAAACCTCGTGTGTCGTGCCGTCGGCCGTCGTGTACGTGCCCGTCAGCTGCATGTCGCCGCCGGCCACGGGGAACTCGACGCCGTACACCTCCAGGCGGAAGTAGCTGCCCGCGGAAGCCGGCTCGGCGAAGTTCACGAGCACCGTCTGCCCTTCGGAAGCGAAGTCGACCTCCGGGTTCTCGCGCGTCATGAGGTCGTCGCCCGTCAAGACCGTCAGCCGCGCGCTCTCGAGCGAGTACTCGGTTCCCTCGGGGAGCGTCAGCGCGATCTGGCTGAGCGACTCGTCGTCTCCCGACTGCACCTCCCACGTGATGCGGGTCTCCACCCCGCCGAGGATGTCGCTTCCGGAGTTGGCGTTCGGCCGGGCCGTGCACTTGGCGGTTTCCAGCGCATACGCGGTGGGGGCAAGGCTCATCATGGCGAGCATGGCCAGAAGCACGACAGACACGATTGCGTCCAGGACGCGCCACCTACGAGAATCGGTTAAACCCATACGACTATCCTAATCTTGTCCGCGCGCATCCGTGCGCGCCATTAATCCTGTAGCCCGAAACTTTAGCATACCTGAGCAGACGCCGCCCAAAAGCGGCGCCCAGGCGCCCCGTTTCGACATGACGCGCCGCGTGGCCATCGCGCGGCACGTGAAACCATGGTCGAGCACGGGGCGTCTGGGCGCCCATGAACGCCGGGCGGCTTCGGGGCCGCCCGGCGAATCTCGGCAGTACTACAGGTACTGGTCGACGAGACGATCGATCTCGCCGGAAGCGCTCAGCTTGGCGAGCGCGTCGTTGACGGCGCTAAGCAGGGCCGCGTTGTCCTTCGAGACGACGATAGCGTACTCTTCGCCCGTAGCGATCGACTTCACGACCTCAGCGTCCTGGTAGGCATCCTTGAGCATGCGCTCGACGACGGCCTTGTTCGTGCAGACGGCGTTCGCCTGGCCGGCCTGCATGGCGGCAAAGGCGTCGGTCGAGTTGCCGTAAGGCTGTGCGGTCGCCTTCGGGTAGTTCTCCTGGACGTAGGCCTCGCCGGTGGTGCCGCTCTGGACGGCGATGATGACGCCGTCGGCGTTCAGGGCCTCGTCGGCGTTGTCGGCGGTGATGTCCCCGCCCTTCATGACGGCGATTGCCTGGTCGTCAATGTAGTACGAGTCGGAGAAGTTGATCTCCTTGGCGCGCTCGGGATCGACCGAGAAGCCGGAAATGCCCATGTCGACCTGGCCACCGGCGGCAACGGCCGGGATGATGGCGTCGAACTGCAGGGTCTTGAACTCGGGCTCGAGGCCGAGCTCGGCGGCGACGGCCTTGCCGATCTCGATGTCGAGGCCGACGTACTCGCCGTTCTCGAGGTTCTCGAACGGCGGGTAGTCCGGAGACGTGCCGATGACGAGCTTGCCGTCGGTCAACAGGCCGAGGCCCGTATCGGCGGCAGCCGCGCTCGACGCACTCGCGGAAGCGCTCGCAGAGGAGGCGCTTGCGGACGCGGCGCTCGCAGAACCGCTTGCAGACGAAGCGCTCGCGCTGCTTGCAGAGCCGCCCGACGAGCAGCCGAACAGAGCCAGCGCAGCAACCATGACGCCCGCGGCGGCCAGCACCGCAAACTTGCTGAACTTCTTCATATTCTTCCCTTCCCCAAATGGTTTTCTACCGTGCGCAAAAACGCACGGTAACAATATAGACCAGCGACGAGAGCGAGAACAAGCCGAACGCAGTGCTATTTCTTGGATTTCCCGCTCGCGTCGAGCATGTTCGCCATGCGCTGCATGCGGCCCTCGAGCTTCTCGAGGATCTCGCTGCAGTCTTTGAGCTCGTCGTGGAACTGCCCGTTGTCGACGTCCGCAATCGCCTTGTACTTCAGATCGTGCTCGAGGCTCGCCCAATAGTCCATCGCGATCGTGCGGATCTGGACCTCGACCGGAATCATCTGCTTGCTGTCCATGAAGTACACCGGGATGCGGACGATCGCATGCAGGCTCCTGTAGCCGTTGGGCTTGGGCTTCTCGATGTAGTTCTTGATGCGCACGATCTCCAGGTCGTCCTGGCGACGCAGCAGCCCGACCAGGCTCTTGACGTCGTTGATGTACGAGCAGATCACACGCACGCCCGCCACGTCCATGAGGTATTCCTCGAGGTTGCCGATAGTCGGGTCCTTGCCGTAGCGGATCAGCTTGTCGTAGATGCTCGCAGGCGACTTGATGCGCGACTCGATATGGTGGATGGGGTTGCGGTTGCGCTTGAGCGAAAGGTCCTTGTCGAGAATCTCGAAGCGCACGACCATCTCGCGCATCGCGGCCTCGTATTTCTGGAGCACGCGGTCGATGCCCGCCGAGAACTCCTGGTAGCGCTCGAGGGCCTGAAGGTCTATTTCGAGCTCTTGCTGTTCCGACCTGATGGAAGCGGGAATGGACGGCGCGAGCGACCAGGGTGCACCGGGCATGACCCCCGTCGGGGTGACGCGAATCGTCGTGTTGGGACCCCCCACGCGCTTTGTCTGCTTGTGCTTCCCCACCATCACTCGGCCTCCTTGGCACGGTTCCAATACGCATCCATCTGGTCGAGAGACAGCTCCTCGACCGTGCGCCCTTCGGCGCGCGCCTGGTCCTCGACCGCCGAGAACCTGCGACGGAACTTGGCGTTCGAGGCGCGTAGCGCGCTTTCGGCGTCGACACCCATCTTACGCGCCACGTTCACGAGCGCAAACAGCAAGTCGCCGAACTCCATCTCAACGGCCGCGACGCGCGGGTCCACCTCGGCGGGCGCGGACTCGTAGGCGCCCGGGTCTTTCGGCAGCACCTTGCCATCGGGCGTTTTCGGCGCGTCCGCGTATGCCACCTCGAGCTCCGCGCGCTCTTCTGCGACCTTTTCCCATACGCCGTCGAGCGTGTCCCACTCGAAGCCGGCCGCCGCGGCGCGCCGGGAGATCTTCTGCGCCTGGAGCAGGGCCGGGAAATGCGTGGGCACGTCGTCGAGCAGGTGCGCGTCGCGCGGCGCCGCCTTCTTCTCGGACAGCTTCACCTGCTCCCACAGCTCCGCGACCTCGTTGGCGTTCGACGCGTCCCAATCGCCGAAAACGTGCGGGTGGCGTCGTATCATCTTCGCGTCGATACCCGCGCAAACGTCGTCGATGTCGAACTCGCCGGCGTCGGCAGCGACCTGGCTTTGAAGCACGACCTGCAAGAGCACGTCGCCGAGCTCCTCGCGTATATGCCCGGGATCGCCCGATTCAATGGCGTCGACGGCTTCGTAGGCTTCCTCGATGAGGTAGTCGCCAAGCGATGCGTGGGTTTGCGCGCGGTTCCACGGGCAACCCGCAGGACCGCGCAGCCTGGCTATCGTGTCGACGAACTTGTCGAACTCCGCATGCGCCATTACGCACCAGCCTCCGCGTCGGAGGAAGAGCCCGAGCCCGACTCGGCGCCGTCGGTCGCCGCCGCTTCAGCGGAGGCGGATTCGGAACCCGTCGCAGCTTGGTCGTCGGGATACACGATCGTCGAGAGCATGTCGGAACAATCGTAGGTGCCGGCGAACATCAGCACGTTCTCGAATATGACGTCCTGGATGTCGTGCTCTTTGACGAAATCGACGAGCTTCTGGTTCGAGTAGCGGAAGTCGAACGTGTAGATGTCCTCGTAGTTGTCGACGAGGACCGAGACGAACGGGTTGCCGAACGAATCCTTGATGACCACGCACGACGAGCCGTCCGTAACCGCCGGGTTGTGGATATGGGAGAGCGGCCGGTTGCCGCACACGAAGCAGCTGTACTTGTTCTCGTCGTCTCCCGCGCTCGTCAGGTCCGTGATGACGGGGCCCTCCATCTTCGAGCTCGGGTCGAGGTCGTCCACCCAGTACTCCATCTCGTTCGTGCCCTGGGGAATGCGGGCATAGACCGTGTCGGGCGCGAAGCCCTTGGTCGCGGCGACCTCGTACTCGCCGACGAACGGGTAGAACGCCAGCTCCTCCCATTGGTCGAACGGCGCGGGGTCGATGCCCTTCTCCTTGCAGAAGCTCGTGTACACGTAGTAGGCCGCAAGCTGCTGCCAGTGGAAGTCGGTGCGGAAATACAGCTCCTCGTCGCGGTGCTCGTAGAGGACGTCGAACGTCGGGACGGGTATCACCTTGTCGTTCATGAGGCTGTAGAAGTAGTCGATGGCCTGTTTCTGGTTGGGCACGCCGAGGCTCGCGAGCGTCGCGTCGTCGAGCATGATGCCCGCGTTCGTGGGCAAGAGCACCGAATAGACGTTGACGCCGTCGCCCACGAGGTCGGCCGCATCGTTGATGACGTCGGCGTATGCCTGGGTTGCGCCCTGGTCGAAGTAGTACAGCGTATAGCACGCCTGCTTCTCCGCGTCGACGTACACGCCGTCGGTGATCTGCTCCTCGATGTTCGCCGCGCGCTCGCGCACCTCGGGCGCGGCGATGTTGTGCGGCCGCTCGCGCGTCTCGGTGACGCGCTCGCCCTCGGGCGGCAGCTCGTCGCTTGTGCGGTTTCCGCCGATGAGCTGGGTGTCGGGCTGGATTCCGTACAGGTTCTTCAACCCCAGGTTCATGCGAACCAAAGGCTCGCGCAGCGGGAACGTGTCGGCGTACCACAACGACACGTCCGACGTGAACGTCCCGTCCAGAAACGTCTCCGCCGTCACGGCTGGAAACGGCGTGAGCGTGCGGTTCTCGAGCGTCGACGTCGTCGGGCGCGCGAAGAACACGAGGCCGACGATGCATCCGATAACCATGGCGGCGCCAAACGCGCGGACGCCGTAGTCGCGCCATCTCATGATGGTCTTGCGCTGCGGGGACATTTTCGAGCGCGCCGTCGCGCGCCTGCCCGCACCCTCGCGGGCGCCGTCGGAGCGCCGCGCGGAAGGGCGGCGGCTCGGCTGTTCGCTATTGGATGTACGCTTGGTCGGCATTGCCTGGCATCTCCTAGAACTGGAAGTAGATGAACGGATTGTAGCTGGCGCCGGCCAGCGCGGCCACAGCGACGACGAACAGCAGGATCGGCGTTACGGCCTCGGTCACGCTGTAGACCATGAGCGCCGCGTCGTTGCGCTTCGCGGCGTCGAACAACATGCGATGGAGCCGCTTGCCCAGGTCGGTGCAGGCGATGACGCAGAACACGATGAGGAAGATGTTCTGCAGGAACAGCGTGTGGACCTCGAGGCCCGTGAAGCCGCCCCCGGCGAAGCCGAACATGCCCGCGAGCACCACGCCGAGCTCGCCGAAGTTCTCGAACTTGAACAGCACCCAGCCGAAATACACGACCACGAGCGCGTACGCATGCGCGGCCACGGACGGCAGCCGGTCTTTGATGACGAACTTCTCGAGCAGCAGGAACACCGCGAAATACAGGCCCCACAGGATGTAATTCCAGCTGGCGCCGTGCCACATGCCCGTCAGGAACCAGACGACGAAGATGTTGCGCACGTACTTGGCCTTGCAGCAGCGGCTACCGCCGAGCGGGATGTAGACGTAATCGCGGAAGAAGCTCGACAGCGATATGTGCCAACGCCGCCAGAAATCGCGGATCGACGTCGCGAGGTACGGGTAGTTGAAGTTCTCGAGGTAGCGGAACCCGACCATGCGGCCCATGCCGATCGCCATGTCGGAATACGCCGAGAAGTCCAGGTAGATCTGGAACATGTAGAACAGCATGCCGAGCCAGTAGCCGGTCGTGGTCTGGGTGGCCAAGCCCGCCTGGCCGATGGGAAGCAGCGTGTCGGCAACCGACGCGCAGGAGTTGGCGAGCACCGCCTTCTTCGCCAGGCCTATGCAGAAGCGGCGGACGCCGTAGTATATGTCGGTCTTCGTCGGATGGCGACTGTCGATCTGGTCGGCCACCGTCTGGTAGCGCACGATGGGGCCGGCGATGCACTGGTGGAACAGCGACGAGTACAGCAGCAGCTTCCAGTAGCTCGGCTGCGCGTCGATCTCGCCCCGGTAGACGTCGACCACGTACGAGATGAGCTGGAACGTGTAGAACGAGATGCCAATCGGCAGCACGATTTCCGGGATGAGCTCGGGGACGCCGAAGAGCGCCTGGACGTTGCCGAGGAAAAAGCCCAGGTACTTGAACACGCCGAGCACGCCGAGCAACACGACGCATTCGCCCACGAGCGCCGCTTTGCGCTGGAAAGGCGTCTGGGCCCGCTCGATGAGCAGGGCGAACAGCCAGCTCGCAAGCGTGTTGCCCATCAGGAGCACGAGGTAGCGCGGACCGCCCCACGCATAGAAGATGAGCGACGAGACGAGCAGGACGAGGTTGCGGTAGCGCTTGTCGACGAGATGGTAGACGGCGAGATGGATGGTCAGAAACAGGAACAAGAACACCAAGCTCGAAAATACCATGGGGGCTGCGCATCTCCCGAAACACCGTAACCGTTAATTGAAAGCGTACACAGTATAGCGAAATGGGCTTTTGTTCAGGGGTTAATTTTATTCGCGGCGCGACAAATTTCGGCGGTAGGTTGAATTTCTAAACGCAACATTGTTGCGTTTAACCTTGCAGGGAGAAG
>CAMOUE010000035.1 GCA_946626265.1 uncultured Eggerthellaceae bacterium
AAGCCATGATGACCTCGTAGTCCTCGATCGACTTGTCCCACAGTTTCACGTTGTTGCTGACCGTATCGTCGAACGTCACGATATCCTGGTCGACGACGGCCAGCGAGCCGCGCAGTATCGCTCGGGGAATCTCGTCGACGGGCGTCCCGTCGAACTTCACGGTTCCCGACCAGGGCTTGTATAGGCCCGACGCCACTTTGGCAATCGTCGACTTCCCGCAACCGGAACCGCCCACGAACGCCACCCACTTGCCCGGTTCCATATGCAAGTTGAAGTCCTCGATGACGGGCGGCTCCAAGGGCGAGTAGCCGAACGTCACGTTCTCCATGTCGACGCGGCCGGCCAGCTTGTCGCGGCCGAAACTCAGGGCCTTCTCGCCCGCATCGCCCGACACGGGCTCTTCAGGGACGTCGACCTCGTAGCGCATGACGTCCTCTATGCGCTCGGCCTGGGTCTGCATCTCCTGAATGGACTGACCCAACCCGATAAGCTGCACGACCGGCGCCATGAACGCAGAGAGAAAACCCGAGAACGCGAGCACCATACCTGGCGTCATCTGGCCTAACACGATAAGCCAGACGCCCAGTGTCAGCACCGCGATGTTGGCGACCTGCATAACCAGCGTGGGAAGCAGGCCCATGTATTCGTTCAGCTGCGTCGTGCGCACGTTAGCCTCGTTCGCCGCGGCCTGGTAACCGGCCCAGCGGCCGAAATAACCGATCTCGGCACCTGCGGCCTTGATGGTCTCTATCATCTCGACGCCGCCGATGGTCGTCGCGTACAGCTTGCCGTTCGCCATCGCCCCGGCACGGGCGATGTTCACGCGCTTCAGCGACGTGTTCAGCACCGTCACCAGCGAGACGATCGCCGCGGTTACCATGACGAAGGCCACGGCCCCGCCCAGGCCCGACAGCAGCTTGCGCGCATAGACCTTCATGTCGGGCTTTTTCCCGCCCTCTTCGAAGGCATCGGTCTTCTCGAACACGAGGGCAACGCCGGTGAAGCTCTCCTCGAACTCGTCGAAAGGCACCTTGACCTCGCTGCGCGCGGGGTCGTTGATGTAGACGTTCTTCCCTTTGCAGCCCTTCACCACGACGAAGTGGTTGAAGTTCCAGAACGCGATGCAGGGAAGCGAGCCCTTGCGCATGAGCGCATTCGCCAAATACGTCATGCCCTTTGCAGCGAGCCCGTACGAACGCGCCGCCTTGAGTATGTTCGTCGCTTTCGAGCCGTCGCGGGACACGCCACAATCGACGCGTAGCTGTTCTAACGGGACCCATCTGCCGTAGTACGCCAGTATCATCGCAAGACATGCGGCGCCGCATTCGAGCGCCTCCATCTGCATGACCTGCGGGACTCTTGCAACCCTACGGGACGCAGGCCTTTCTTTGGCGCCGGGCATCACACGCTCCCATTCGCCACCGATCGCATCTTGGCCAACGCTCTTTGCAGCCTCGTTGCAACGGTCGACGGGTTCATCTCCAATTCTTGCGCAATCTCAGCGTTTCGCTTTCCCTCATAGTACTTCATAAAGACGAGCGTGCGGTCGTCCTCTTCGATTGCGGCAAGCAGAAAGCGCACCAAATCGGCATCGGCGGCACGCGATGCATGGCCCTCATCGGACGCGAACACGGCTTCGGGCACGTCCTCCAGGGCGCTTGTCGGCTTGTTCTTGCCGTAATGGTCCGCCATGCAGTTGCGGGCGATGGCCTTCACCCACGTCGCAAACCCCGCCCGACTCGAATCAAAACGTTCGAAATAACGCGCCGCGCGCATGAACGCTTCCGCCGTCACGTCTTCTGCGGCATCGCGGTCGAGCATGTTGTAGTAAACGCTGTTGTAAACGGTCGGGTAGTTCTCGCGGTACAGCCCCTCGAATTCGGACGCAAGGTCACGCGCGCTTTCGTCGCGAAACGCCCTTATGACCCCGTTTGCGCCCATGTTGTTTTGCTCCTCCGTTTAAAGTGATTTGATGTAGATGGTACGCTAACGAGCGCAACAGAAGCGCAACCGCGGCGGCCGGCAGAACACCTGCTCCATTAACATTTCGTTAACTGTTGCCCGAAAGGCCCGCATGCGTCGTCTCCGCCCAGGGGTATTGGCGCATGTACTCGCCGTTATACGACGCGATGGCCATCGGGTCGCCGTTGAGGTACGAGTAGTAGTCGCAGCTTATGGCGTCGACGCGGATGCCGACGAAGGCACGGCGCTTCACGATCACGCTGTCGAAGCCCAGGGCGTCCAGCGTGGACTTCATGTCGGCGACGAGCGTTCGGATGTAGGATCGCTGGGACGCGCTGCCCGCGCGGTCCTCCCAGAACAGCGCCTCGATATCGGCGATGGAGCATTCCGCGCCGCGCCTGTCGACCAAATACGCGAACAGCTCCTTCGTCTTCGCCCGCTCGAACCTGACCGGCTCCCCGTGCGCGAACACCTCGAAATCGCCGAAGCACTGGACGACGAGGCCGTCGTCCACGCGGTGCGGCGGGTAGCGCAGGTTGTCCAACTCGGCCTTGACCTTCTCGGGCGTCACGGGCTTCATCAGGTATCCCGAGCTATGCAGCTCGAACGCATCAGCCATGTACTCGCCATAGCCGGTCGCGAACACGATGTTGAGCTTCGGGTGCAGGCCCTTGAGCTCGCGCGCGAGCTGGACGCCCGACATGCCCGGCATGTCTATGTCAACGAAGGCGACGTCGAAGCCCTCGAGATCGGCAAGCGCCAGGACCTCGTCGCCGCTCGCGCAGGCCACGATCTCCGCATCGGGGTCGGCTTCGCGGATGGCGCTTACGAGCGCCCTCCTCGGCACCGGCTTGTCGTCGACCGCTATCACCTTCATGCCACGACCTCCTTCATGCCGCGGTTCCTTTTCGCCGCGACGCCCTTTGCACCACGGCACCTTTCACCTCGCCGCGGCGTCTTTCACCTCAAGCCCCCTTCGGGATGCGCATGACAACCGTTGCGCCTGCATCGGGCTCGCTCGTGATCTCCAGCTTTCCTCCGCACATGGCCGAAAGCCGCATCTCGGTGTTCCTGATGCCGACGCGACCTGCGCCGAGCTCGTCGTCGACGACGAAGCCCACTCCGTCGTCGACGATGGAAACGAGGTAGCAGTCTCGGGCCTCGCGCGTGCGCACGACGACCTTGCCGCCGCCGGGTTTTTTTCCTATTCCATGCTTCACCGCGTTCTCGGCAAGCGTCTGAACCGACAGGGCCGGCACCGAAAAGCCGCCGACCTGATCGTCGATTTCGTATTCGAGCAGCTCTTCCATGGATATCTTCTCGAGCTCGAGGTACGTGCGGACGTGCGTGAGCTCGGTTTCGATCGGCACCGGCTCCGTCCGGTTGAGCGAGCTGAGGTTCGCGCGCAGGTAGCTCGAGAACGCGTCGATCGCCTTCTTGGCACGACCGGGATCCTCGTCGCAAAGGTAGTAGATGCTGTCGAGCGTGTTGAACAGGAAATGCGGCTGAATCTGGGAGACCATGACCGCGATGCGGCTCTCGGAGAGCTCGAGGCGCGATTGGGCCAACTCCTCGTTTCGCTTCATGAGCGCGCGAGACGAATACAGCTGCAGTTCCAGGAAGACGACGATTATGCCCGCCACGCCGGCGATCATCGTGAAGTTGAGCCCGTAGACGAACATCTGGACCAGCACCGCCGGGATGGGGGTGATCGCATAGAAGAGGAGGCAGGCGAGGGTCGTGCGGCTGAGGACGGCGCGCGACCTCAGCACCAGCACGGCGTTCGCGATGTCGACAAGCGCCACGTACGCAAGCGAGACCCAGTACAGGTCCGTGCGGTGGTAGATGTTGCCCTCGTCTATGTAGTAGAAGACGCCGGCCACGACCATGAAGCTGAGAAGCGACGATGCAGCCCATACCAAGCGCACCCAAACGGTCCTGTCTTTCCCATCCGCCTCCTCAAGCCTCATGTCTAGGTACGACGTGAAGGCTGCGAGCAGCAGAAACCCGCAGATGAACGTTGTGGCGTTGCCGACATGGGTCGCGAGCCAAGCGACTGTTCCCGCCTGACCACGGTAAATGCCGGCAATCGCATCGCCTCCCGCCGACGCGAGCTCGAAGAAGAACATGCTCGCGAGCAGCGTGCGGTAGCGCCCGCCTTCGCGCATGAGTAGCATGACGCACGCAATGCCGATGGCGCAGAAGGCGAACCCCCAGATCTCGACCGATATGTTCAATTCGCGCACGCCGAACACGCGCGACCTCCTTCGCCTTGCGCTAGTAAGTCAGGAGAGCGTCCTTCTTGAGCTCGACGAGAAAGTCGAACGGGCGACCAAGGTCCGCCTTGCGGGAAAGCTCCTCGATTCCGACGACGGCGCCGTGCACCTCGGAGGCGACGGCGCCCCAATCCGCCAGCCCGCGGTACGTGACGGCGCCAATCGTGGGCGCTATGGGAACAGGCTCGGCCTTGTGGCCGATAACCTGCAAAAACGTTTCGAAGCATGCTCGGTTTTTGAAGAACGCGACGTCAACCGGGCCAGCCGGGGTCGCCACCTCGCGCAGCTCGTCCTCGTCGTCCGTTTCGAAATGTTCCAAGTTCGCGCCCTCGGGAGCTACGCCGAACCGACATGCGAGGCCGTGGGATTCCCGCGCGCCCTCCGCCGGCGCGACGTACAGTTGGGGAAACCGACGCGCCAAATGCTCGACAACCTTTTTGCCCCGTGCAATCGCCTCTGTCATGAAATGCCCCGCTTTCGCTTTTGGTGCACAGCTTACTATCAATTGGCGGCTTCCGACGAAGCATCTGGCAAATCCTTGATTGAATTTGCAGGTTGAACGCCCGTCCAGATTAAGGTTGCAGGCCTGCCGGGCGCATCCGGCAAATGAAGATGAAATGAAGAGATGCGAAAACTTCTTCTTGCGCGGCACCTTGTCCTGAGTTATTATCTGTTTCGCTCATTTTATGAGCCTATGCGGGTGTGGCGGAATTGGCAGACGCGTACGGTTCAGGTCCGTATGGGGTTCGCCCCATGGAGGTTCAAGTCCTCTCACCCGCACCATAGCATTCTTCCAGGTGCCCTTCGGCACCTGTTTTGTTTTCGGACGCCGACGTTTTACGCGAAACGAGATGCAAACCAAAACGACGCGGCCCGGAAAAGCCCAAACAAAAAACGCGTCGGATGCAACGCTGCGCATCCGACGCGTTTCAATGCGTTCGTGCCCGATAAGCCCTCGAGGCAAGTCCTAGAGGATGCGGACCTTGATCACGCCCTCGCGTGCGCTCATCTTCTCAGTGGCATCGTCGCCGACCTGGTCGTCGATGTCGATGATCGCGTACGCGAAATCGCCGCGGGCCTTGCTCAGGATGTTGGCGAGGTTGTGCCCGTGGCTCGCGATCGCGTCGGTGATGCCGTTGATGACGCCGGGGATGTTGCGGTGGACAATCGTGATACGCTGACCCTGCGGGCGGCGAGCCCCCAGGTCGCATGCGGGGAAGTTGACGGAATTGACGATGTTGCCGTTCTCGATGAAGTCCACCATCTGGCGCACGGCCATGACGGCGCAGTTCTCTTCCGCCTCCTCGGTCGAGGCGCCCAGATGCGGCAGGACGATCGCGTTCTTCGCGGTCATGACCTGCGGGGTTGCGAAATCCGTGACGTAACGACCAAGCTCGCCGGCGTTCAGTGCCGCCACGAGGGCATCGCCGTCGACCAGCGTGTCGCGCGAGAAGTTGAGCAGCACGGCATCGTTCTTCATGAGGGCGATCTGGTCGGCGCCGATCATGCCCTTGGTGGAATCCATTGCCGGCACGTGAATCGTGATGTAGTCGCACTCCCTGCAAATCGCGTCAAGGTCGGTTACGTGCTTGACGGCGTTCGACAGGCGCCACGCGGCATCGACCGATACGAACGGGTCGTAGCCGTAGACGTCCATGCCGAGGTCGACCGCCGCGTTCGCGACGAGCGCGCCGATGGCGCCCAGGCCGATGACGCCAATCTTCTTGCCCATGATCTCGCGGCCGGCGAACGCCTTCTTCGCCTTTTCCGCGGACTTGCCGATATTCGGGTCGTCTGCGTTCTCGCGGCACCAGATCGCGCCGTCGATGACCCCGCGGCTGCCGAGCAGCATGCCGGCGATGACGAGCTCCTTGACGGCGTTGGCGTTGGCGCCGGGCGTGTTG
Organism: uncultured Eggerthellaceae bacterium; assembly: GCA_946626265.1. Lineage (GTDB taxonomy): Bacteria > Actinomycetota > Coriobacteriia > Coriobacteriales > Eggerthellaceae > UBA9715. Next base: position 6,143 of record CAMOUE010000035.1, read on the forward strand.
AACACGACGATGCCCTCCTCGGCGCAACGGTCGAGGGGGATGTTGTTCACGCCCGCGCCGGCACGCGCGATGGCGAGCATGCCCTCGGGGAAGACGGTCTCGTGCAGCTGCGCGCTGCGCACGAGGATGCCGTCGGCAGACTCGAGCTCGTCTACGAGCTCGTAATTGTCGGGAAGCTGGTCGGTCCCGCGCTTGGAAATGTTGTTGAGGCAATGGATGCGAGGCATTTCGTTCCTTTCGTCGATTATTAACGTCCTCATTCTATGCCGTGTTCTGGTCACTTGCGCGTCTGTCGAAAAATATTCACGAAGCAGAAAGCCATGCATTCGAGACTGCGCCCTGCCAACCTCGGCGGCATTCCGCCATTCGCGGCGGCGGTCGCTTCTGGAAATGGTCGGACCTTTTCATGAACCCCAGTTCATCGCATTGGCCTTGCCTTATAATTGTGCCTCCGCACCAACAGGCGCCGAAAGGCGACGGACAAAGGCGAAAAAGGCCATGGCAACCGGCAACCGAACACGAGCAAACCGCGAAGAAATCGGCTCCTCCCGTTCTGGAGCCACCCGCGACGTGCGCTCGAACGCAGGTGGCGCGACGCAGTCCGCCAGCTCTTCGCGCTATTCGGAGCATCAACCCTCGAGGGGCCGCGCCGCGCAAAGGGTGTCGGTCGATGCGCACTCCCCCTCCGACGCAGAAGGGGCCACGGGGGTCCGAGCACCCAAACGCACCCGAAGCGCCGAGGTCACGACGCGAAGCGCGCGGACCGCACAACGCCCGTCCGCACGGGCGAGAAGCGGGCAGCAGCCTCGCCCTGCGACCCATGGGGCGCAGGGCGCCGCAAGGCAGATTCCGGTTTTCAGAATCGGATTGGTCGTCGTTCTCGCCATCTTGCTCATCTTCGGAGTACGGCTCTGCTCGACGGTCACGCCCATCAACGTAACCGTCAACGGAACCGAGTACGCCATACGCGGCGACAAGAACATCGACACCGCAATCAAGGAAAGCGGGCTGCCCATCAACGCGGGCGACCTGATTTCGCTCACCGGGCAAGTGCTCGAGAAGCACGGCGGCCACCCGTTCGCGGCAACGGTCAACGGCGAGCCGACCACCGACGGAGCCTACAAGCTGCGCGAAGGCGACGTGCTGACCGTCACCGACGGCGAGGACGCCGTCGAGCCCTACGACGCCGTCGAAGAGGAGCTTCCGTTCTCGGCCGAAATCCGCGGCTCCGGCTCCGTCCACGAGTTCACGGAAGGCGCGAACGGCGTGCTCGAGAAGAGAACCGGCAGGATTTCGGGCGAAACCGTCGAGAAGCAGACCGTAGCCCCGACCCCGCTGGCCTGCACGCGCCACAACCTGAACACGGGCGCGCAGAAAGTCATCGCGATCACATTCGACGACGGCCCGTCCGCCGACTACACCGGCAAGATCCTCGACATACTGAAAGCCAACGACGCGAAGGCCACGTTCTTCACCGTCGGCACCGAAATCCAGGAAGAAGGCGGAGCGGACCTCGTGAAGCGCGCCTACGACGAGGGGCACGAGATCTGCACGCACACGTACGACCACGCGCTTCCGGTCGGCGGCCTCAGCATCACCACCATGAGCCCCGAAGCCCAGATCGCCGAAATCGAGGACGGGCGCAAAGCCATATCCGACGCGACCGGCGTCGAGACGAGCCGGATCGTGAGGCTACCCGGCGGGAACATGGACGAGAACACCGTCGTGAACATCGCCCCGTACGTCGAATACGAGATCGGATGGAACGTCGATTCCGCCGACTGGACGCTTCCCGGCGTCGACGTGATATACGACGCGTTCATGTCGGTCAAGCCGGGTGACATCGTGCTGTGCCACGACGGCGGAGGCGATCGCTCCCAAACGGTCGAAGCCCTCCAGAAAGCCCTTCCCGAGCTGAAGAAGAAAGGCTTCACGTTCGTCACGGTCAGCGAAATCCTGCAATACCCGGCGGAATAGGGCCCTTTCGGCACCATCTTGCGAGATAGGGTAGAATACCCGAAATGAAAAAGGAACGCGAAAACTGGGTAGACATGGCGCCGGACGCGTTGTTGGGGTACGCGGTCGTCGTGCTTGCTCTCGTCTGCTTCATGATCCTGCTGGCGATCGTCGTCGCCGGCGTGCGCATCTTGACGGGCATGGGGGCTGCGTAGACCATGTGGCACAGGCTCACACTCGAAGACGTCAAGGTCATCGGCCACTACCTGGGCGTACTCGTCCTCGTCTCCGCAATCGGGCTCGTCCCGCCCCTGCTCGTGGCGGTCGTGTTCGGCGAATGGCATGCGGCGTCACGCTACTTGCTCACAAGCGGAATATTTCTCATCGCCGGTTCGGGGCTGCGCTTCCTGCGCGTCCAACCCGGACGTTTGAGCCGGCAGCAGGCGCTCGCCATCACGGGGCTCGCCTGGCTCGTGCTTGCGTTCTTCGCCGCCATCCCCCTGAGCATGTCGGGGCATTACGCGAACTACGTCGACGCGCTGTTCGAGGCGGTGTCGGGGCTCACGACCACGGGCGCATCGGTCGTGCAGGACCTCGACCACCTTTCGTACGCCGACAACATGTGGAGATTCATGATGCACCTCATGGGCGGTTTGGGCTTGATCGTCGTCGCCCTGTCGTTCGGGCTGTTCGGCAAAGGCAGCGCAAGCCTGTTCACATCCGAGGGGCGCAGCGAGCACGTCGTTCCGAACGTCGTTCAAACCACCCAGTTCATCGGCAGGATCACGCTCGCCTTCATCGCGCTGTCGACGACCATCGTCACCACGCTGTGCCTCGTGAAGGGCATGGAGCCGGCGCGCGCGTTCCTCCAGTCCCTCTGGGTTTCGATTTCGGCATTCGCAACCGCCGGGTTCGTGCCCATGAGCCAGAACATCATGTACTACCACTCGCTCGCCATCGAATGCGTCCTCATGGTCGTCATGCTCCTCGGCTCCATCAACTTCACGCTGCACGCCGAGATTTTGCGGGGCCGAATCAAGACCTTCTTCGAAGACACCGAGGTGCGGATCACGGCCGTCTGGCTCATCGCGATCGTCATGGTGTTCGCCGCCTCGCTCGCTGCGAGCCGCCTCATGTCCGACCTGCCCGCCATGGAGCGCCGCGGCTTGTTCATGGTCGTTGCCGCATACTCCACGACCGGGTTCCAAAACGTCACGACCTCGCAGATAACCGGCTCGTTCGCGTCGGGAATGCTCATCATCGCCATCTTGATGGCCGTCGGCGGCTCGGCCGGCTCGACTGCGGGCGGCATCAAGATCAACCGCCTCGCCATTCTCGGCAAGTCCATCGTCGCCACGCTGAAGGAAACGCTCGCCCCCGACACGGCGCGCATCACCATCTCCTACCAGCACATCGGGCGGCGCCCGGTTACCCCCGACATCGTCCGGGAAGCCACCACCGTCCTCATCCTCTATGGAACAACCTATATCGCCGGCGCCCTCGTGGGGATAGCGAGCGGCTACGACGCCTCTCAGGCGATCTTCGAATCCGTCGCCATGGCCTCGAACGGCGGAATCACCTCCGGCATCGTCGTGCCCGGCATGGCATGGCATCTCGAGCTGTTCTACCTGCTGGAAATGTGGGCCGGCCGTCTCGAGTTCGTCACCCTGCTCGCCCTCATGATCCAACTCGTGGTATCCGCCACCCCGTCCTCGCTCGCGATGCGCCTGCATGCGCGCCGCGCCCAGCGCAGGAGGTCATGATGAGGCTCGCGAGCGTTCGCCGACACAGCGCACTGCTGCGCGCAGCCGTGCGCGCCGCATACGCGACCGTAAGCGCATGCGCGGCCATCAGGGCCTGCACCGCCGTTTTCGCGTCGATAGCCGTCTGCGTCGCCGTGTCGTGCCTTGCGCCATCGACCGCCTTCTGCGCGGAAGGGGGGCCGTCGGACTCCGCATCCTACAAGGAGCAGAACGTCGTCGACCCGACGCAGCGCGCCGACAACTCGTTCATCTACGACACGACGATCAACACCGTGTTCGACCAGGCGGCGCTCTACCAGAACAAGACCATCCAGGTTTACGGCGAGGTCATCGGCGACAGAATCGTTGCCGACGAGGACCAGGGGAGCTATTGGATCACGCTCACGGAAACGAGCGAGGAAGACAGCGCGACCATCTCGGTCCTGCTGAGCGCCGAGCAAGCCGACCAGATAGAACACTACGGGCGCTACGGCGTCACGGGAACGACGCTGCAGGTACGCGGCACCTTCAACCAAGCCTGCATGGAGCATGACGGCCTTCCGGACATTCATGCGACGAGCTCTGCCGTGCTTTCGCGCGGCTCAGAGCACCCCGACGAGTTCGAGCCGCGCGAGTTCGTGCCGGGCGTCATCTTCGTGCTGCTCGGCGTGGCGCTCCTCGCCGGTTTCTACTATGCGCGCGAGCGCCTGCGCTAGGGGCCAGCCGTGCGTGGGACCGTCGTGAAGCTCGATCGGGGATTTCCCCTCGTGCGCCTTTCGGACGCAACCCTCGTACGCTGCGAGCACGCGAAGGCCCTCGTGAAGAACAAGGACTACCGGGCGGTGATAGGCGACGAAGTCGAAGTCGACTTGCCGGACGGCCACGACAAGGGGGTCATCGTCGAGGTGGCTCCGCGCCGCACGTCGTTCGTGCGCAAGGACCCGGCGGAGCAGTCGCGCGCCCAAGTGCTTGCCGCCAACTTCGACCTGGTAATCGTCGCCGAGCCGCTCGTTCAGACGAATTTGAAGCGTCTCGAGCGCGAGCTCGTGCTCGCCCACGAGACGGGGGCGCACGTCGCCGTCGTGCTGACGAAGGCGGACCTGGCAAGCGACGGCGGAGAAGTCGAGCAGGCTCGGAAAGCCGCTTCGGATTTGGCCGGACACGACGTGGACGTCCTGGTCATGGCCGCATCCGACGCCGAATCGATCGAGAACGTGCGACAGCTGATCCCTGCGGAAACGACCGCCGTGCTGATCGGGAAAAGCGGTGTCGGGAAATCGAGCCTGGTGAACCTCCTGGCCGGAAGCGAGCTGCAAGACACCTCTCCCGTTCGCGAGCGCGACGGCAAGGGGCGCCACACGACGGTCGACCGCGTCATGGTACGCGTTCCCGGCGGAGGCCAAATCGTCGACATGCCCGGCGTTCGGGGCTTGGGGCTCTGGGACGCCGATCAGGGAATCAGCCGGGCGTTCCGCGACATCGAGGAGCTGTCCGCGCAGTGCCGGTTCCGCGACTGCAAACACGCCGACGAGCCGGGATGCGCTGTGCTCGCCGCCGTTGAGGGCGGCGAGCTCGCCCAATCGCGCCTCGACTCGTACCGCTCCCTCATGACCGAGCTCGAGGGAATCCGCGCACGGCGCGAGGAAGCGCGCCACCTCCGCGGGGAGAAGGCATCGGACCGCAAGAAACGGCGGCGTCGGAATGGTTGAGCTTTTCCTCGCGACGGCGCTCGTCGGGATCGTGATCGGCGCCTTCTCGGGCATGCTGGGCATCGGCGGCGGAACCATCATGGTTCCCCTGTTCAGGCTTGCGTTCGGAATGTCGCCCGTCAGCTCGACCGCCACATCGCTCTTCACGATCATACCGACCTCGGTATCTGGGGCCATCTCGCATGTGCGGGGCGGCACGTGCTCTGTGAAAATCGGCCTGGCGCTCGGCGTCGGCGGCGCCTGCACGTCCCCGATCGGCGTCTGGCTCGCGCAGCTATCCCCCGGCTGGGCCGTCATGGCAGCTGCGGCGCTCGTCATCGCCTACTCGGGCACCACGATGCTGCGCAAGGCCCTCGCCCTGCCGAACGGCGCTGGCAAGCAACGGGACGGGCGCGCGTCCGAGGCGGGCCCCAGCTCGGACGGGACGGTTCCCGGCTCGCCTGGGCAGGTTCCCAGTCCCGCCAAAACGGCTCCCGCCTCTGGCGAGGCGCTTCCCAGCCCGCCTGAGACGGAAGTCCCGCCGACCACGAAACGCCTGCTCGCCTCCGCTGCGGCCGTCGGCGCGGCCGCCGGCGTCGCATCGGGCTACGTCGGGCTCGGCGGAGGGTTCATAATGGTCCCGCTCCTGCTGTCGGTCCTCGACATGCCCATGAAGATGGCGTCCGGCACCTCGCTCATCGCCGTCATGATCCTTGCGACGCCCGCAACCATCATGCAGTGCATGCTCGGCAACGTCGAGGTCTTGGCGGGAATCGCCATGGCATGCGGCTCGATTCCCGGTGCGGCAATCGGCGCCCGCCTGACGCGCGTGGTCCCGGAACGCGCACTCAGGTTCGCGTTCGCGGCTTTCCTCCTCGTTGCCGCTATACTTCTGGTAGTAAAAGAGCTTGGCCTGATAGGCTAGCGAGCATGGAACGGAGATCGCGATGGAATCGAGCTTCAACCTTCTGAAAAGCGACCAAAACAGGCTTTTCGTCGCAGCAATACTCGGCGTCATCGCCATCATATCGGGTGTCGCGATCGTCTGGATCGCCCTTGCACGAGTCGAGTCGCCCGTGCTCCAGATCGTCATCGGCACCGTGTTCACGCTTTCCGTCGCCTCGGTGCTCTGGCTGCTGCTCGACCCGGACACCCACGCCGCACGCCAGTCCGACGACCTTTTGAAACTCGCAAGCCAAATGCTCGAGTGCACGAAGGACGGGCTCGACGTGGATGCCGCGCAACGCATCTGCGCGTTGTTGCTTCCGGCAACCCCGGCCATCGCCGTAGCGATCACGAACAAGACCGAAATACTCGGTTATGCAGGCTACAACGCCGCCGGCAACACGCCCGGCACGCACATCAGGACGACGGCGACCCACGAGACCATCGCGGACGGCAAGCCCCGCATCCTCTATTCAACTGACGACATCGGCCTTCCCATGGCGTCCGCGCGGATCAACGCCGCCATCATCCAACCGCTCTACATGGGCAAGGAGATCGCCGGCACCTTGAAGTTCTATTACAGGAAATCGAGCCAGATCAGCGAGACCCAGAAATCGGTCGCCCACGGCTTTGCCGAGCTCCTGTCCACTCAGATGGCCGCTTCCGCGCTCGAGCAGCAAGTCAAGCTCGCCACGAGCATGGAGCTCAAGGCGCTCCAAGCCCAAATCAACCCGCATTTCTTGTTCAACACCATCAACACCATCGCCTCGCTCATACGGACGGACCCCGACAAGGCGCGCGTGCTGCTCCGCGAGTTCGCGGTGTTCTACCGTTCCACCCTCGAGGACTCGAACGACCTCATTCCGCTCAACCGCGAGCTGAAGCAGGTGGAGCGCTACTTCTCGTTCGAGGTCGCACGGTTCGGCGAGGAAAGCCTGGAGCTCGACATCGACATCAGCCCGGAAGTGCGTGACGTGCTCGTACCGTCGTTCATAATCCAGCCGCTCGTCGAGAACGCCGTCAAGCACGGCAGGAAAGCCGAGGGCAAGCTCACGATTCGCATTACCGGCGAGATGTCGGGCGACGAGATTCTGATTGCCGTCTCCGACGACGGCAAAGGCATGACGCCCGAACAGCAGGCCACCATGATGGACGGCGAGTCGACCACCGGCTTGGGCATCGCCGTGCGCAACGTGCGCGACCGCATACGCGGATACTTTGGCCCGCAGTCGCATATGGACGTGGAGAGCAAGGAGGGCGTCGGCACGACCGTATCGTTCACGCTCGACCGGCGCGTCGCCGAAGAGGGAGGCTATCTGAACGCGCAGAAGCACGGCGAGTCGACCATCCCGAACATCCCGCAGGCAATCGTACGGTAAACCCGCGCTTCGCAACACGCTCGGGGCCCATAGCCCCGTTTCGCGGCCGGGAGCAAGGGCGATCGTCGCCGAGCGGAGCCCCCGGCGCGGGCCGTTCCCCAAGGGCTGTCGTCGCCGAGCGGAGCCCCCGGCGCGGGCCGTTCCCCAAAAGTGTACATATTTTTCCCGATCGTGCGAATTTGTCTGTAAAAGCCCAGGTCGCGAAAACCCCTTGGAAAAATATGTACACTTTTCCAAGACAACACCTCAGAACAGCAACGCGCTTGGGGATTATGGGCTTTGACAAAAGCCTTTGCCCCCGCTTTGACCTATTCCCGAGCAAACCGGACAGAAGCGCTCATTGAAGCACAGACCAATAAAATAGCCCCATCGCTGGGGCTGTGATTTACCTGGCGGAGAGGCAGGGATTCGAACCCTGGTTACCGGGTTCACCGGTAAAACGGTT
>CAMOUE010000036.1 GCA_946626265.1 uncultured Eggerthellaceae bacterium
GGTGCAGCCGGAACTTCTTCTGGGCTTCCAGCGTGACCGGCACGAGCCCTGCTGCCGTGCAAAGCGCGCGGACCTCGTCGAGCGCGTAGGCGCGCACGTCGCCGTGGCCAACGAGGTTCGCCAGCGGCATCTCCGTGCGGTTCATGAGCCACAGGACGGGCGCCGCAGCCGTGTAGTCGCGCAGGACCAGCTTGCCACCGGGGCGCAGCACGCGCGCGACCCCGTCGAAGAACGCCTGCGGGTTGGGGTAGTGGTGGAAGCTGTTCGCGCAGATGACGGCATCGAAGCTCGCGTCGTCGAACGGCAAGTTTTCGGCATCGCCCACGACGAAGCACGCGTTCTCGATGCCCTTCGCGTTCGCAACCTCGACCATGCGGGGCGTCAGATCGAGCCCCGTGTAGCGCCCGTCCGGGAGTTCGGATGCCAACAGCTCGACCATCGGGCCCGTCCCGCAGCCCACGTCGAGGAGATCCTCGAAATCATCCCTCTTCAGCTCCTCGAGGATGGGTGGGTAGTCGTCCTTGCACATCTCGTAGATCCCGGCGTGGCCGCTGTCGTACACCTCGGCCGCCTTCGTGAATTCCCTGATCGACAGCTCCTTGTATTTGACGTCGCTCTTCATATGTCGCTCCTCGTGTTCTCCGCCTTCTGCCAGGTGATAGAGTTTTCATTTGCATGCATATCCCATTATAAGTTAGTAATGGATAACATTTACATTCTCGCATATATGCCGACAATTTGTACCGCCTGGAAGCATATTCCGATTTGCGATGTAGTCTTTTACGGCGCTTGACAAAAAAGTTTACCGTAGCTATCTTATGGTAATCGTTGATTACCAACGACATGGCATAGGGTGCCGGGAGGCACGAGTGGAGCAAGGGACGACATGCCGAAAGACGGTCGCTTAACACGCGAGAAGATTCTCGCGGCTGCGAAAGAAGAATTCCTGGACAAGGGATTCGAGAAGGCTTCCATTCGCGCCATTGCCAAGAATGCCAGCCTGACCAGCGCTGCGCTCTATCGGCATTTCGGCAGCAAACACGATATCTTTGCGGCTTTGGTGGAACCCGGTCTCGAAGCCGTCGATACGTGGACGAAGGACCATAGGACGCACGCGTACATCGATGCGGAAAACGGACGCATTGAGCGGGCGGCATCCCGCTCCGAAGTGGATATGATGCGCGACGTGGTCTTCCCAAACCGTGACACGTTCAAGCTTCTCGTGAGCTGCTCCCAGGGAACAGCCTATGAGAATTTCGTCCATATGCTGGTCGAGCGCCAGCAAGTCGAGCTCGCGCAAGGAATCAGCTGGCTGAAGGCGAAGGGGTTCAAAGTCAAAGACGTCGGCGAGGGTGCGCTGCACATGATGTTGTCGGCGTACACCACGGCGCTGTTCGAGCCGATTGCTCACGATTATCCAGAGGAGGACACCATGCAGTACTACCGAACGATGGAACGGTTCTTCTTGCCAGGATGGCGCGACATACTTGGAATCTAGGAGCCCGAAAGGGCTCCTTTCATTTTGGATTGTTATCGAAAACACGCGTTTGATAGCAAACGGCGAAGAAGGCGAAGAAGGAAAGGTATGGAAAAGGAGCGAGGAAAAGAGCAGGTCCAGCTGCAGGAGCAGCTGCCGTCCGGCGCGGCGAAGCCAGACGGCTCGGAGTTGTCGGCAAAGGAGGAGAAGCCCCGGTCGACCTGGTCGTGGGTCTTCGAGTTCGCGGGCATGCGCAAGCGCGACTACGTGCTGAGCGTTGTGTTCGCGGTGTGCAAGGTGATCTGCATCGTGGCACCCTATGTTGTGCTCGCTGAGGTGATTCGCGAGTTGTTCGCGGGCACGGACGATTTCGCCTTCTACGTGCGCGACCTGTGCATCATGGCTGTGCTGTGGGTGGCGTCGGCACTGTTCCACATGCTGTCGACTACGGCGTCACATAAGGCCACGTTCTACGTGCTGGGCTCCATGCGCAAGCGTGCGTGCGACAAGCTGACGCGCATGCAACTGGGCGATGTGAAGGCGCAGTCGTCGGGCGGGTTGAAGAACATCCTGGTCGAGCGCATCGACAGCATCGAGACCACGCTCGCGCACATCCTGCCAGAATTCACGAGCAACCTGCTGGCACCCGTGCTCATCTTGGCGATGCTGCTCGTCATCGACTGGCGCATCGCGCTCGTGTCGCTGGTGACCGTGCCCTTGGGCTTCATCTGCATGATGGGCATGTTCAAGGACTACGACGCGTTCAACCAGCGGTGCGTGGACAAGACCAAGGTGCTCAACGACACTGCCGTCGAGTACATCAACGGCATCGAAGTCATCAAGGTGTTCGGCAAGACGCAAAGCTCGTACGGCAAGTTCGTGCAAGCCGCCAAGGAAGCCGCGTCGTCGTACGTAGACTGGATGGCGCGCTGCAACGTGTATTTCTCGCTCGCAATGTCGGTGATGCCGGCAACGCTTCTGGGCGTTCTGCCTGTTGGGGCGTTGTTCGTGTCCGGCGGCAGCCTTGCGGCAGGCGATTTCGTTACGTGCATCGTGCTGTCGCTCGGCCTTATCACCCCGGTGATCACGATGCTGTCGTACATGGACGATATCAAGGCGCTCAACATCGTGATGGGAGAGGTCACATCGATCATCGCAGCGCCCGAGCAGGTGCGCCCCGCACAAACCGCAGTTGCGCCGCAGGGCAACACGGTCGAGCTTGAAGACGTTCGTTTCGGGTACGGCGAAACCGAAGTCCTGCATGGCGTGAGTCTGGTGGCGCGCGAAGGCCAGATGACCGCGCTCGTGGGTCCGTCTGGTAGCGGCAAGTCGACCATCGCCCGTCTGATCTGCGGGCTTTGGGATGTGGGCGGCGGCACGGTTCGTCTCGGTGGCGTCGACGTGCGCGACATCAGCGCGCAAGACTACAACGCGCTCGTGTCCTTCGTTTCGCAGGACAGCTACCTGTTCAACGATACCGTGCGCGAAAACATCCGCATGGGCAGGCCTGGTGCGACCAATGCGGAAGTCGAGGACATCGCGAAGCGCGCCGGTTGCCATGAGTTCATCTTGGGTCTGGAAAACGGCTACGACACGGTCGTGGGCAGCGGCGGCGAGCGGCTTTCCGGCGGCGAGCGCCAGCGCATCTCGATTGCGCGCGCCATGCTCAAGGGTGCACCCGTGGTCGTGCTCGACGAGGCGACGGCCTACACCGACCCCGAGAACGAGGCAGTCATCGAAGAATCGGTCGCCCGCCTGGTGACGGGCAAGACGCTCATTGTCATCGCGCACCGCCTGTCGACCATCAAGGATGCCGACCGCATCGTCGTCGTGGACCAGGGTGCCATCGACGAAGAGGGAACGCACGAGGAGCTACTCGCGCATGGCGGACTCTATTCCCGGATGTGGCAAGCCCACATGTCGGTCAAAGACAGCCTGACCGAAGGAGGTGATGCTGCATGATCGGCGTCATCCGCAAATTCTTCGCGTTCTGCCCGGCCGAGTACCGCAGCAAATTCTACAAGGCGCTCGTCATGGGCGTGTTCATGTCGTTCTTTCATGCGCTGAGCATTCCCGCCATCGCGCTCGTGCTTTCGGGCGTGATCGAGGGCAACGTCACCGCACTGCACATTTGGGGTGGTTTCGGGTTGATGGTCGTGTCCGTGGCGGGAGAGGGCATCCTCCGCGGCCAGGCGACCAACCTGCAGACCGAAGGTGGGTACGGCACGGCAACCGACAAGCGCATTGAGATCGCCGAGCACATGCGCTACCTGCCCATGGGTTACTTCAACTCCCGGAGCCTTGGCGCAATTGCGTCGGTCACCACCAATACGATGGAAAACCTCCAGGGCGTTGCGACCCGCGTGATCATGCTCGTGAGCGAAGGCCTTCTGACCACGGCAGTCATCGCGCTCATCCTGCTCGTCTTCGACGTGCGCATTGGGCTGATCCTGGTCGCCGGATGCGCGGCTTATTTGCTCGTGAATCACTTCATGCAGCTGCGTTCCGAGCGCATGAGCCCCATCAAGGTCCAGACCGATACGGTGCTCGTCGACAACGTGCTCGAATACGTGCAGGGCATGCAGGAGGTCAAGTCGTTCGGGTTCGTCGGCGACAAGACGGCACGTCTCAACAAGGCAATCGAGGAGAACGTGAACGCCAACACGGACATGGAGCTCATGCTGGTTCCCTTCATGGCCGCGCAGAGCATGGTGACCAAGCTCACGGGCGTGATCATGTGCCTGTGCTCCATATGGTTCTACTTCACGGGCAGCATGGACCTGCTGGTGTGCGTGATCATGATCATTTCGGCGTTCATGGTGTATGGAAGTCTGGAATCGGCGGGCACGTATTCGGGATTGCTGCGCATCGTCGACGTGAGCATCGACCGCGCAAACGAGATCCTGGCCATTGAGTCCATGGACATCGACGGGCGCGATTTCGAACCCGAAACGTTCGACATCGAAGTGCGCGACATCGAGTTTGCGTACGGGGACCGCAAGATCATCGACGGCGTGAGCGCACGCATTCCCGAAAAGTCCACGTGCGCCATCGTGGGCCCGTCGGGCGGTGGAAAGACCACGCTCACGAGTCTGGTTTCGCGCTTCTGGGACGTTGACGCAGGCGAAGTCCTGCTCGATGGCCATGACGTGCGCGAATACAGCATGGACGCACTCATGCGCAACTACAGCTTCGTGTTCCAACGCGTGTACCTGTTCAAGGACACGGTTGCGAACAATATCCGGTTCGGGCATCCCGAGGCGCCGATGGAGACGGTGGTCGAAGCGGCCAAGAAGGCGCGCTGCCACGACTTCATCGAGGCGCTGCCGCAGGGCTACGACACGGTTATCGGGGAGGGCGGTGCCACGCTTTCGGGCGGTGAGCGCCAACGTATCTCCATTGCGCGGGCAATCATGAAGGACGCGCCGATCATCGTGCTCGACGAGGCTACGGCCAACGTCGATCCCGAGAACGAAAAGGAGCTCATGGAGGCGATAGAGGAGCTCACGCGCGACAAGACGATCATCATGATCGCCCATCGCCTGAAGACGGTGGAGAGCGCCGACCAGATTCTCGTCATCGACCGGGGCAAGGTGGTCCAGCAGGGCAGCCATGCGCAACTGATGGCCCAAGAGGGAATCTACCGGCGCTTCGTTGACGCACGCCAGCGAGCAGCTTCGTGGCAGCTGTAGGCGGAAATAGGTTTTTGACGGCAGGTGGTTGTCGTTGCAAGTATTTAAGGAAGAAAGGAAGATTGGGTAATGGAAGAATCCAAGAAGCTTAACGGAAAAGACCTGATCAACATTGGTATCTATACCGCGCTGTACTTCGTGTGCGTGTTCGTGGTCGCGATGCTCGGGCTGATACCCGTCGGCTTGTTGCTGCTCGTCGTGCTCGTGCCGCTCATCGCCGCGATTCCGTTCACGATGTACCTCACGAAGGTGCGCAAGCCCGGCATGCTGTTCATATCTGCGATTATCATCGGCGTGCTCATGCTGCTGACCGGCATGGGCTACTACGCGCTGGTGCTGTCGGTGATTACCGGCATCGTCGCCGAGTTGATCTGGAAGAGCGGCGACTACCGTTCGATTGGCAAGATTGCCCCCACGTATGCCGTATTCAACCTGTGGATGTGGGCGAACTACCTGCCGCTGTTCCTGGAGCATGACGCATATGTGGCCGCCCGCCCCGATTACGGCGAGACGTACTGGCAGGCGCTCGAGACTCTGCTTCCGCCGTGGATGCTGGTCGTCTTGGCCATTGCCTGCATCGTGTTTTCTATTCTGGGCGCCCTGTACGCCAAGAAGGTGCTTGCCAAGAAAATGGCTGCTGCCGGTATGGAATAGGAAGCCGCGTAAGGCAACGTGCGCGCTGCATGGCCGCCGGCGCTGCTTTCGATGCTCTTTGCAAGATTGTTTTCGTTGGGAGTTACGAGGGTCGACATGGTCGATGAATCCCGAACATACAAGATGAGCGTGCGTAAAGCGCTGCTCGACCCACGCACGAAGCTGCTGCTGCTCGTACTGCTCGCGCTGTTCTGCCTCGCGGGCGTAGGAGGGGCGAAGTTGGCACCGTTCAGGGCGTGTTTGGCAGCGTTGCCGTTCGTGCTGATGCTAATCGACAAGCGTACCGTGCGCGGGTTCGTGCTGCTTGCCGCGGTTGTGGCGTCCGAGGCCTACATCATGTTTGCCTTCACCGGGCAGGGCGGGTTCCTGGAAGGGTTTATGCTGGTGACGACATTTATCGTGGTGCGGCTGGCCCCCTGCCTGATGATGGGCTCGTACACGATGGACACCACGTCGGTAAGCGAATTCTCCGCGGCAATGAACCGCATGCACGTGCCCAGTGCGGTAACCATTCCCTTCTCAGTGATGTTCCGCTTCTTCCCGACCATCAAGGAAAACGCTGCGAACTTGCACGATTCCATGGTGATGCGCGGCATCGGTGGCGCGAACCTCGGCAAGTTCGTGGAGTATCGGTTGGTGCCGCTGGTCGAGGTGACATCGCGCAGCGGCGACGAGCTGTCGGCTTCCGCGCTCGTGCGCGGACTGGGCGCGCCCGTGCGCAGGACCGACATCGCGCGCATTGGGTTCGGTGCGGGTGACGCGATCGTGATGCTCGTGCTGGCAGCTGCTCTGGCGGGTTCGCTGCTGCTTCCTTGGGAGGCGTGGGTATGATCGATTTCGAAAACGTCTCGTTTGCTTACGAAGGCCGGCAGGTGGAAAGCCTGCACAACGTGTCGCTGTCCATCGGGAACGGGGAATGCGTGCTCGTGACCGGGCCTTCAGGCTGCGGCAAGTCGACGCTGCTTCGCCTTGTCAACGGGTTGATCCCCCATTTCTTCCCAGGCAATTTGAACGGCAGCGTACGTGTGGGCGGTGCCGGCGAAAATGCGGTGCAGAGCGCACCTGGCGCCGCCGCTGGCGCTATTGTTGCCGAGGGAGACTCGCCGTCTGAGGACGCGGACGCTTCGCTGGTGAAAGCCAGTTCCTCGCCGCTCGAGCCAGGAGCCGTGCCTCTCTACGAGCAGGCGGAACTTACCAGTTCGGTGTTTCAAAACCCGCGTACGCAGTTCTACACGACCGACACGACCAGCGAGCTCGCCTTCGCGCTCGAGAACAGAGGCACGCCCGAAGAGGTGATTGCTTACCACGTGGAGCGGGTCGCAAACGACATGCACCTGGCACCCCTGATGGACCGCAGCCTGTTCGCGCTTTCGGGCGGCGAGAAGCAGAAGATCGCCTGCGCATGCGTGGAGGTTGCCGACACCGATATCGTGTTGCTCGACGAGCCTACGGCAAATTTGGACTACGACGCGTCGCTCATGCTCGCCGACATCATTCGGTCGTGGAAGCGTCAGGGCAAGACCATCTTGATCGCCGAGCATCGCATAGCCTGGATTCTCGATGACATTACGCGGCTCGTCGTCATGGAGAACGGCTCCGTCGTCCGCGAGCTGGCGGGCGACGAACTGGCCGAAGTCGATGACGAATTCTGCCGCAGCTTCGGATTGCGCTCGGCGCGACTGATCGCTCCCGACGAGGTTGCGCTGCCTGCGTTCGATCCCCCTGAGGCAGCCGAAAGAGACGGGTGTGCAATCGAAAACCTGCATTTCGGGTACACGAAGGACCGCTCCGTGCTCGACTTCGACCGCATCCCGCTCGCCCGCGGGAAGATTACTGCCGTGGTCGGGCGCAACGGGCGCGGCAAGACGACGTTTCTGCGCTGCCTTACCGGCCTGGAGAAGAAAGACAAGAGCGTGCTGCGCTTCAAAGGCGAGGTGTGGGACCGAAAGGCACGCATCAAGAACGTGTTCCTCATCGCGCAGGATGTGAACTGCCAGCTCTTCACGCAGAGCGTTCGCGAGGAAGTGGAGATCAGCCTCTCGGAGGGGAAGGGCGTCGAGCGAATCGATGAGGTCCTCGTGTCACTGGATTTATCCGATGTGGCCGACCGCGATCCGTTCACGCTGTCCGGTGGGCAAAAGCAGCGCGTTGCTATCGCCTGCGCTGTGGCTTCGGGCAGGCAAATCGTGGCGTTCGACGAGCCTACAAGCGGTTTAGGTTACGGGCATATGCTGCAGTTCGCCGCGTTGCTCAAACATCTCGCCGAACAAGGGCGCACGGTCGTCGTGGTCACCCACGACACCGAGCTCATCGAGACTGCGGCCGACTATCTGCTCGTGCTGTAGGGGCCGTCAGCTCTGTTCCCGCTCGTGACGATGATCGAGCCTCCCGTCACCTACGAACGCCTGAAGCAGGAGGAGATGAGGCGTTAAGGCTGTGAGCTGGGGATTCGTTATGCGAGGCGCGGTTGGCAAGCGCTTATTGCGCCCGCATTGCCGTCATCCGATAGCTTTGCGCAAACACTGCAATGGAGATAAGCGCAGCGCCCGGAGTTTTCGAGGCAGACGGTGAAAAGCGCCCGGTTGTCGATACTGCAGATAGAGGCGATGGGCAGGTGAGACAGGCTGTTCCACCTGCTCGCATCATGTACACCTGGAAACAGCCATCCCGTTGCCATGACGGGATTGCCATGTCTTCAACAATAGCTGTAAAATACGCATGTGAATATGCAGCAGAAGGAGGTATGTCATGCCCAACATCAAGCCGATTTCCGACCTCCGCTCTTACACGGCGGTGCTCGACGAGGTGGCGCAGGGGTCTCCGGTGTTCCTCACGAAGAACGGCCGCGGGCGCTATGTCATCCAGGACATCTCCGATTATGAGCGCCATGAGGCCGAGAAGACCATCCTCGCCCAGTTGGACTACGGCAAACGTGTTGCCGGCGAGCACGGCGTCCTCACGACCGAGCAGGTTCGCGGCGTCTTTGCCGAGCGCTTCGCGCAGGAGGCCTAGATGGAGCTCGTATGGTCGCCCGCGGCGGTGGATGACCTCAACACCGCCGCCGACTACATCGAGTCCGAGCTCGCAAGCCCCATGGCGGCGAGGCGCCTGGTCGATTCCGTGATCGAGAAGGCGCAGCTGTTCGCCGATGCCCCGGGAGCCGGGACGGTGCTGCGCACGCTTAACGGTATCGACACGAGATATCGGTACATGGTCTGCGGGAACTGGATGGTCTTCCTTGAGTGCGACAACGGGCGGACGCTCGTCGTCAGGGTGCTCTATGCGAAGAGCAACTATATGAGAACGCTCTTCGGAGAAATCGACAGCGAGCGTTAGAGCACAGTGATGCCAAGCTGCGCGACATAGGCTCATAATCCACGTCGCAGCATTGAAAACCGAAGAAGAGCATCTCCACATTGCGGGGTGGAGCAGTCTGGTAGCTCGCCGGGCTCATAACCCGGAGGTTGCCGGAGCGAAGCGGAGGTACGCACCGCGCGTAGGTTCAAATCCTGCCCCCGCGACCAAAAACACAAGCCCTGGCCTGGTAAAACAGGCAGGGCTTTTCACTGCGTGGGGGAATGATTTTGCCCGAAAACAAGGGTTCGGGGGGAATTCGGGGGATAGTCTCGAGATATCGTGGGGGAAACGGCACGCCGCAACGCCAGAAGGGGCGAGGCAGAATCCCAACCCGTGTCGCTGCAGAGAGGTAGCAAGTCATGCAAGCTTGCAGTGCAATTCCGAGAAGTCGAATCGCATTCGAGTTTTCGGAATGGGTAAAAGATGCGGCCGCGCATAGTTGCGTATGTCTTAGCCCGACACTTTCAAGGAGGTGCGCATCCCAAGGCGATGTGCATTTGTGTTTTACGCATGACAACCCGGACAAACGTTAATCTAATTTTCGAGATAATAGTAATGTATGCAAAGCTCAATAACGTGCAAAGTGAAGTATATGATAAACTTATAAACGTGAAAATAACAGTATGACACCACAGAATGACATGTAGGGGGCATGAGGTGTTCAAGCGCAAGATCTACGACGAGCTGCTCGCCTGGAAGTCGGCGAGCAAAGGGTCGACTGCGCTCCTCGTCGAGGGCGCGCGTCGCGTCGGGAAGTCGACGGTCGTCGAGGAGTTTGCCA
The DNA here is from genome assembly GCA_946626265.1 of uncultured Eggerthellaceae bacterium. Taxonomy (GTDB): domain Bacteria; phylum Actinomycetota; class Coriobacteriia; order Coriobacteriales; family Eggerthellaceae; genus UBA9715. The sequence goes on from CAMOUE010000036.1 coordinate 9,962, forward strand.
AGGCGGAGTACGAGACGTACCTATTGATCGATTTCACGAAGGTGACCGCCGATTTCAAGCAGACGTTCCTCGACACGCGCTCGGACATGGACAGCTTCTTTCTGTATCTCTCCGCGGAGTTCGGGGCGGATCTCAGGCGGCGCAAATCGCTCGTGATCTTCGACGAAGTGCAGGCCTTCCCCCAGGCGCGCGAGTTCATCAAGCACCTCGTTGCCGATGGCCGCTACGACTACGTCGAGACGGGGTCGTTCGTCTCGATAAAGGAGAACGTGAAGGACATCCTCATCCCCTCGGAGGAAGAGTCGCGCAAGATGGGCCCGATGGACTTCGAGGAGTTCCTGTGGGCACTCGGGGAAGACGCTCTCGCCGCCATGATCAGGCGCTCCTTCGGGAGCTGTCAGAATCTTCCTGAGACGCTCCACCGCAAGGCCGACAGGCTTTGGAGGGAGTACATGCTCGTGGGCGGCATGCCCCAGGCCGTCGCGGCGTACGCGGACGGGCGCGACCTGATGGCCGCCGACCGCGCGAAGAGGCTCATCCTCGGCCTGTACCGAAACGACATCGAGAAGCATGGCGGGCTCGCAGCGAAGAGGATCAAGGCAATCTTCGACGCAATCCCCGGCCAGCTTGCGAAGCACGAGAAGAAGGTCGTGTACGCGCAAATACAGGAGGACTCGCGCGCCCGGGACTTCGCGACGGCCTTCGCGTGGCTGAAGGAGGCGGCGACGGTCAACCTGTGCACGCGCGTCACCGACCCGTCGGTCGGCCTCGCCCTCAGCGAGGACGAATCTTGCGTCAAGTGCTACATGGCGGACACCGGCCTTCTCGCCAGCATGGCGTTCGAGTCCGGCGGCAGCATCATGCCCGAGGTGTACAGGCAGGTGCTCACGGGCTCCGTGGAGGTGAACGAGGGCATGCTCATGGAGAACGCGGTCGCGCAGCAGCTGCGCGCCAACGGCCACCCGCTCCACTTCTACTCGAAGGCCTCCACCGACAAAGCGGAGCGCATGGAGATAGATTTCCTGACGGTCCGGCCCTACGCGGACGCAGCCATGAAGCCGCGGGTGAGCCCCATCGAGGTCAAGTCCGGGAAGCGCTACTCGCCGGTCTCCCTGAACAAGTTCAAGGCGAAGTTCGGCAAGCGCGTCGGCACCGAGTACGTCCTGCACACCAAGCCCCTGAAGGTCGAGGGCGGCAGGGTGTTCCTCCCACTCTACATGTCGATCTGTTTTTAGGCGGCCTGCTCTAAGGGCGCGCCTGGCTCATAACTCCGAGGTCACCGTTTCGAATCTGGCCCGCGACCGCCTGCGCCAGGTCAGAGCCCTTTTTGGTCTGACCTGTCTTTATTGCGTCATTTATTCGATTTGGCCGGGGCTCATCATCGAAAGCCCACGATTGGGGAAAGCGCATCTGAGCCGAAACGATATCAGGGCGAAATCAGTTTCCCAGCCCCGTCCTGGATGTCTGTAACGGTGTAGCATATTTCTATCTTGATAAAAGTAAGTTCCTACTAAATAACGTAAGAACTTACATATAGGAGCAAGGCAGATGATCCCCATCGTAGAGTTCGAAGAGCGTTCTAAGACCGGCCCGTTCATGGACAAGGCAGACTTTGACAACCTCGTCATGGAAATGGCGATGGAGGTGGTCGAGGAGCAGTTCACCGTTCCCGCTGCAGCTGTTCGGCAACATCTACGACCTCCAGACCGTCAAGCCCAAGCCCGAGTACGTGGCCGCCGTCCAGCGCTCGATCGACGCGCTGCGCGAGTGCGGCGTGCCCGTGTCCGAGCAGCACACCGGGGTCTTTCCTGTCTGCTTCACGCCGATCTTGGCGAGCTCGGCCGCCTGGCGCCTCTATCCATGCGGACCGTTCCTTAAATCAGCGTCTTTAGAGAGACGATGACAGCGTTTGAACCTGAGCCGCATTTGTCAGCGATAGTTCGCCGAAAATATTGAAACGTAAAGCCGAGTTGTTCGAATAACAATGCGTGGGAACGTACAATGGGAAGAAGCCGGCGGCTGGAGGGCCGCTGGCATTGAAGAGAGGAACTGCGATGTGCTTCAGACCAAGTTCGATGGACGGAAACCGAGACATGCAGCAGACTACGTGCCCGACATGCGGGATGCCCGTTGCTGCCGAGCCTGGCGTCACGTCGGGCACCTGCCCGTATTGCGGCGATCCGATTCCGCCCGACTCGCCTGATATCTACAGCGACATCGACCCGTCGCACAGCACCCGGATTCTGTAGGCCCGAAAGGAAGCGCCCCGTTGAATGGCGTCGTTATCGCGCAGTTCGCCTTCGCGACGCTGCTGCCGCCGGTAGCGTGCTTGCTGCTTGCGCTCCTGCGCCGGCGACCGCGCGTGGCCGCCATGCCCGAACGGGGGTGGCAGGCAGTCGTCGGCGTGGCGTTCGGCCTCATCGCCATCTATGGCACCGAGGCGGGAATCCCCCTGGACGGCGCCACCATGAACGTGCGAGACGCCGCGCCGCTGGCAGCGGGCTTGTTCTTCGGCGGCCCGGCGGGCATCATCGCCGGCCTCATAGGCGGAATAGAGCGATGGTGCGCGGTGGCGTGGGGCGCGGGCGAGTTCACACAGCTGGCATGCGCCCTGGGCACCATGTTCGCAGGCGCGTACGCGGCGATGCTGCGCAGGTACGTGTTCAGCTACCACATCCCCAACCTGTCGTTCGCGTTCGCCACCGGCGTCGTGGCCGAGGTGGTGCACCTGACGCTCGTGTTCGTCACGAACCTCGACCAGGCGGCGAAGGCGTTCGCTATCGTGCAGGCATGCGTCATCCCCATGACTCTCTGCGTCGGCATTTCCACGTTGCTGTCCTCCTTCGGGCTTCACTTGCTGAACCGGCGGCCCCTCGTCACGCCAGCGGGCCAGCGCAACGTCGTGAGGATCCTCCACTCGCGTATGCTCATCGCCATCGTGGCCGCGTTCCTGGCAACCGTCGGGTTCACGGCCGCCGTGCAGACGAGCCGATCCCTATCCGACACCGCCGAACTGCTGCAGCTGAGCGTCGCAGACGTTGAGAAGGACATCGTCGATGCGTCGGACGCGAATCTGCTCGAGCTCACGCGGCACGCGGCTGCGGCCATCCCCTCGGTAAGCGATGCGACCAGCGATAGATGCGCGCGGCTCGCGGCTGAGCTCGATGTCGCGGAGATAAACGTCGTCGACGCCGACGGCGTCATCGTCGCGAGCACCGAGCCCGACTTCATCGGCTTCGATATGGCGTCGGGCGAGCAATCCAAAGCGTTTCTCGCGCTGCTGCCGGGCGGTGGGCAGGCGGAGCTCGTGCAGGCATACCAGCCCATCGCCTACGACGCCTCGACATCACGCAAGTACGCCGGCGCTTCCATCGTGGGCGGCTTCGTGCAGGTGGGCTACGATGCACAGAACTTTATGGACGACCTGTATGCCCAGGTGGGCGCGTCAGTCAAGAACCGCCACGTCGGCCAGTCCGGCGGGTTCGTCGTCATAGACGAGGCCGACGCGATCGTTAGCACGCACGAGAACATCGCGGCGGTGTCAGCGCCGCAGCTCGCCGGGGCCACCGAGGCTGCAGGTGCCGGACGGCTGTTCACGACTACGCTGGCCGGCGAGGAATGCTACGCCTTCTACCAGGAGGTGGAGGGGTACCGCATCATCGCGCTGCTGCCCGCCGCAGAGGCGAACGCCTCCCGGGATTCTTCGCTGATCATCGTCGCGCTCATGGAGGTCATCGTCTTCGCCGCCCTTTTCCTTGTCATCCACGCCGTCATGAAGCTCGTCGTCGTGCGTGGTATCAGGCAGATGACCGCACAGCTGCAGGAAATCACAGCGGGCGACCTCGACGTCGAGGTCGACGTGCGCGAGACGACGGAGTTCGCGTCGCTTTCCAACGATATCAACTTGACGGTAGGCGCGTTGAAGGCGTCGCTGGCGACCGTGCAAGCCGACCTCGACATGGCCGCCGAGATCCAGGCTAACGTACTGCCGACCATCACGCGCGTTATCTCGGGGCGAAACGAGTTCGAGCTGTTCGGCAGCATGGAGCCCGCCAAGGAAGTGGGCGGCGACTTCTACGATTTTTTCATGGTCGACGACGACCACCTGGCGCTCGTCGTGGCCGACGTG
>CAMOUE010000037.1 GCA_946626265.1 uncultured Eggerthellaceae bacterium
AAGTACATGCTGTACATGCACGTGCCGTTCTGCACGAAGCTGTGCCCGTACTGCTCGTTCAACCGCTTCCCGTTCTCCGAGAAGCGCGCGGTCCCGTACTTCGAGAGCATGCGCAAGGAGATGCGGATGCTCTACGACCTCGGCTACGACTTCGACAGCGTCTATATCGGCGGCGGTACGCCGACGGTCATGATCGACGAGCTGTGCGCCACGATCGACCAGGCCCGTGACCTGTTCAGTGTCAAGGAAGTGTCGAGCGAGACCAATCCCAACCATTTGGTTCCCGAGATTCTCGAGAAGCTGGAGGGACGCGTGCAGCGCCTGTCGGTGGGCGTGCAGAGCTTCGATGACGGGCTGCTCAAGCAGATGGACCGCTACGACAAGTACGGTTGCGCCGACGAGATCGTGGAGCGCATCCAGCTCGCCACGCCGTACTTCGTGTCGATGAACGCCGACATGATCTTCAACTTCCCCGCGCAAACCGAGGACATGCTCATCCACGACGTCGAGCGCATCGTCGAGAGCGGTTGCACCCAGACGACGTTCTATCCGCTCATGGCGTCGCCTTCGGTCGAGCGGCAGCTGGCCAAGACTGTCGGCAAGGTCGATTACGACCGCGAGCAGCGTTTCTACGAGATCATCGACGAGCTTTTGTCCGGCGGCGACGATCCCCTGTTCACGCACAGCAGCGCCTGGACCTACAACCGTCGCGACCTCGGGGCGAAGGGCGTGGCAGACGGCGGGTCGACGGACAAGTTCCGCAAGGCCGCCCACGCGAAGCCCGAGGCGGTCGAGGAGCTCGGCCGGGGCATGATCGACGAGTATGTCGTGCAATACGAGGAGTACCCCGCTATCGGGTCGGGCGGCATCACGTATCTCGGCAACAGCCTCTACGTGAACACGTTCTCGCTCGGAGAGTACGGCAAGGCCATCGAGGGCGGCCGCATGTCCATCATGGGCCGGACCGATTTCAACATACACGACCGCATGCGTTACCGTTTCCTCATGCAGCTGTTCGGGCTGCGACTCGACAAGCTCCAGTTCGAGCGTGATTTCGGCATGACAGTCGAGAACGGCCTGCCCGCCGAGATGGCGTTCATGAAGCTGGCGGGCGCATTCGACAAGGACACGCCCGAAGAGCTCACGCTCACCCCGAAGGGCCGCTACCTGACGGTGGCGATGATGAGGCAGTTCTTCATCGGCGTGAACAATCTGCGCGACCAGGCGCGTGCCGCGCTGTCGGGCGAGGAGCGGGAGCTGTTGTTCGGATAAGCGGCCACGCGCATCTGGCCCGCACCTCGCCCGTGCCCGCACCTCGCCCGTGCCCGTGCCCACGCCTCGCCCGTGCCCGCGCCTTTATCGCCTCTTGTCACGAGCGGGACGGAGGTGCGAATGCGGTACAGCTGTCCCGTTCGAGCGCTACAATGGGCGTGTGGAATGGCGTCGAGCGAGATGCGGAGGTCGCGCATGAACAGTCACGACAGGGAGGCGATGGAGGCGTTTTTCGCCCAAGTCGACGAGGAGGGCGTTTCAAACGCCGTGAAGGCGGAGACGTGCCACCACGTGATTCGGCGCATCGAGACGACCTCGAAGGACAAGAGCTACGAGGATGCGGGCGACGAGGCGGGCCCGCGGTCCGACGGCATGCCCGTCGGCGTCGTCGAGGTTGACGGCAAGCTCGTGGGATTCGGCATCCACATCCTGAACGAGGACGTGTATCCGTTGCAAAGCTTCGAGATTTACCTGCGAGGATGCGACCTCGTGGGACATCTCGACCTGTCCGGCTGCGCAGACGTGGTGTTCGTCGACGTGTACCGCAACCGCATATCGTCGGTCGACGTCGCGGGCATGCCGAGCTTGCGCATCCTGGGGCTTCAGGGCAACGACATCGCGGCGCTCGACCCGACGGAGTTGCCGGCGTGCCAGGGGATCGACATCGGCATGAACCGCCTCGGGAGCATCGATGTGTCGCGAAACCCCGAGCTTGTGGAGCTTTATGTCAACGACAACCGCCTGACGTCGCTCGATACGTCGCATAACGCGAAGCTCAAGTACCTGCGTTTGCAGAACAACGGCATCGAGCAGCTCGATGTGACGGCAAACCCGCTTCTGCGCCACCTGTACGCGACGGGCAATCCCCTTTCGAGCATCCGCGCGTGGGCGCCCGGCGGCGAGGGCGCAAGGCCGCTTGCGCTGACCGCGGCAGAGGGCGGGCATGTGGGGCTGTCCTTCAACCCCATCTACAATGCCCAGTGGAAGGAGACGGGCGAGTGGGAGCAGAGCTACCACGCCTATCCCGAAGACGGGTTCGCTTTCGCGGGCTGGTTCGACGAGGAGGGCGCGCTCGTGTCGGACGAGGCGGACTGGATGGACGAATACGGGACGTCTCGCGTGATCGAGGCGCGATTCGCGCGTGAAGCGCGCTAAGTAGGAAGAGGATCATGATGTCAGTAGAAAACTATCACGACCTGAACAACCGCCGCATCGACGAGCGGCTCGAGGCTGGCGTGGCGTTTCTGCGCGAGCGCTATGCCGTCACGGAACGCGCAGTCGCGCCGGAATTCGCGAACCCCAACGTCGGCGGACGGCCGAACCATGTGCGGCAGTTCGATATCGAAGGCGTTGGCAACCTGCTCATGATGACGGCGAAGGATGTGGAGTCGAACCAGCTCAGCTCGTTCGTCATCATGCCGTATTTCAAGAACCTACCTTTGTTCTCGACGGATTATGTGTACAACGGCGACAAGCGGTTCTTCCTCATTGAAATCTACGATTTGTCAGTGAACCATGACGAGGCGTTCGATGCGGGAATCGGCTCGCTTGCGCAATTCGCGCGGGAGTGGGACGAGATGCCCGCGTTCCCAACGCAGCCGCGTTGGTACGACGACATAAGGCCTGTTTGCATCGCGAAGGCGCCGAGCGCCGAACAGGATGGTCGCGCCCTGGACTGCTTCCTCGGCGCGCTTCGCCTGTTTGCGGAGATGGAACAGGGTTCGCCGGCGCTTGCGGGCGAGGCCCTTGAGCGAAAGTGGCGGCGCAACAAGGATTACTCCGACGGCCTCATCGACGAGGGCGGCGTGTCGACGGATCTGTGGACGGCGGCGCTCGGCGCCGAAAACGTGCGGCGGTTTTTCGACGAGGTGTTCTTCGGGCATGCACGCTATGAGCCCACGACGCGATAGCGCATCGCCTCTGGCGCAAACGTTGTTTGGGGAGGGCGCGGGGTCGTGCCCCGTGCCGAGCTGCGGGGCGCTGGGGCCTTGCCGGGGCTTGGGCGCGGGGAGCGTGCCCGCTTTCCCGCTTTCGGGTTCCGCTTTTCCAGTGCTTGCCCAGATGCTAGACCTTGGATAAAACGTGAACGGGGGTTGACCTGCCGAACAGTGACTAGTAGAATACATTTTCGCGTCATAGCGATGCATTACATATGGTCAGGTAGCTCAGTTGGTAGAGCAGCGGACTGAAAATCCGCGTGCCGAGGGTTCAAGTCCCCCCCTGACCACCACGATTACACCAGGTCAGCGCTTTAGTAGCTGGCCTGATTGCTTTTCTAGGGCGGTCGATTTTTGCAAATCGTTGGGCTATGTTTCAAAAGAGCGTGTCCGCCAGAATTATTCAACGCCTGTATTCCGTGGCATGTGGAACTCGCCCCAGGCGATTCCCGAGCCGTATGGGCATCGGGCCTTTTGATGCACGTATGCCCAAAAGTGTACATATTTTCGAAATGCGATGACTAAATATCGAGAAATAGCAGGTCACGGAAATTGCCCTGAAAAAAATGTACACTTTTTCGACGAGGCCCTGAGTTATCCTGCCACCACCCCTCGCGAACTCGCGGCATAATATCCGAGAAGCGTGTCGTCGCCCGGCAGCCCGGCGCCGTCCCGCCTAAAGGAAGCGCAGCTCTTCGCCGCGAAGCGTGCAAACCGCACGCGCGCTCGAGAAATCCCGGATGCGCTCGGCAAGCTCGCTTGCGGATTCGGTTGGGGTTGCGAGTCGCAGCGTGACCTCTTGCGCGAAATCGGTCCCGTCCACGTGTGCATTCCAGGAGGCGAGGCGGCTGACCAGCGGGTCGTAAAGCTGGTAGGGAGCGACGACTTCGATTATGCGGCAAGGGGTTCGCTGCGCGATGCGCGAAGCGTCGAGCGCGTCGGATGCGGCTTTGGCGTAGGCGCGCATGAGGCCGCCCTTGCCGAGCAAGGTACCCCCGAATATTCGCGCGACGACGCATGCCGTGTCCTTGAGGTCTCGTCCCTTTATGGCGTTCAGGGTGGGAAGCCCTGCTGAGCCGTGCGGCTCTTTCGCATCGGAGAAAAACTCGGTCCCGTCGGCAAGAACCCACGCCGATACGTAGTGGCTTGCAGCGGGAATCCGCTCGATGACGCCATGCCTGAACTCGATCGCCTCTTCGGCCGATTCAGCGTGTATCGCGAATCCGAAGAACTGGCTCTTTCGGTCCTCGAACAGGGATTCGCCGACCTCGCCAGGCGCTACCGTAGAATATGCTTTAAGCGCGTTTGCCATGCGAAGCATTATCGTATGCAGCACATCGTGCGGAGGACGTCGTCTTCATATTTGCTGGCAAATCTTTGCATTGTGCCCAGGAGATCAGCAGGCGTCCTCACCATGCATCTTCTTTGCAGCCTCTATGTCGTCAACCGTTATCTCGACGAGGGCGTCGCGGGTCAGCTCCTTCTCGCCCGCCAACCGGTTCGCCTGGCACGTGAGCACGTCCTCGAAGAAGTTGCGCACCGTGCGCCCGTTTGCGAAAGACGGGTCGTGGCGCTCGACGAGCTCGGAAAAATGCCCGCCCGCCGCCTCGCAAGCCTCTTCGGTTGGTTCCATGCTGTTCTTGGCGCATTGGCTTCGGAAGATCTCGAGCAGTTCGGCCGGCGTGAAATCTGGGAACAAGATGAACTTGTTGAAACGGCTGCGCAGTCCGGGGTTCGAGTCCAGGAAAGTCTGCATGGGTTCTGTGTAGCCGGCGACGATGACCACCAGGTTGTCTCGGTGGTCCTCCATCCCCTTCAGCAGGGTGTCGATGGCTTCTTGCCCGAAATCGGCTTCGCCCCGATGCACGCTCAGGGCGTACGCCTCGTCTATGAACAGCACGCCGCCGAGGGCTTTCTCGATGACCTCGGCCGTCTTCAAGGCGGTTTGCCCGACGTAGCCCGCAACGAGGCCGGAACGGTCCACCTCGATGAGGTGCCCTTTGGTCAAGATGCCGAGCTTCCGGTAGAAGCGGGAGACCAGGCGTGCGACGGTCGTCTTGCCGGTGCCCGGGTTGCCGTAGAACACGAGGTGGAGCGAGAGCGGGTTCTGCTTGATGCCGTGCTCTTCACGTGCTTTCTGAACGCGTGCAAGGTTCACGAGCGACGTTATCTCCTGCTTCACCTGCTTCATGCCGGTCAGAGAGTTGAGCTCGTCGAGAAGCTCCTCGAGCGTCGCCTCGTCCTCGGGGGCGGCTTCCTCCGCGGACATCGCCTCGCCTGCGGTCTCGCTCCCCTTCGCGCCCGTTGCCTCGCCTGTGGACGCGCCCTTCTCTACGGATGCGGTTTCGCCCGCGGACGCGTCTCCCTCGGACGCGGCTTCGCCTGCGCTCTTCGCGCCGTCCCGACTCGGCGACAGCGCGAGCGACGAGATGCGCGGCTTTCCTTCCCACGAGTCGAGCTTTTCCACAAGCAGGTCCTGGATTGACGTCATGAGACTCGTGAAGCGGGCGGTCTCGTCGGCTCCCATGTCGCCGTCGCAGATGAGGATTTCCTCGCAGAGCGTTTTCAAGGTGCGGAGCAGCAGCTCGGCGCAGCTGTCGTTGGGGTTTCCCGTCTCTGCATAGAGGTGGTTGTCGTAGACGATTGCCGCGACGAACGATTGCGGGGGAGTGCTGAAGAAATCGTCCTTGGCACCGTCGCCCGATTTGGCGCCGTCGTCCTTGGCACCGTCGCCCAATTGGACGCCGTCGCGCGACGGGGCCCCGTCGTCCGATTGAGCGCGCATGCGCATGTCCGCTTCGCTGAGCTCCAGGCCAAGCGCGCTGTTGACGAGCGCGAGCTCTTCGGGCTTGACGTGCCCGTCCGCGAGCGCCATACGACACGCTATCGATTCGAGGTCATGGTTGAACTGGTCGTAGATGCTGCGGTTCAGGTGCTCCCGCACGCGATTGTCCAGGCGCGCGTCGATCCCGTCGAAGCGTTTTCCGTAACGACGGATCCTCTCTACGGAGGGCGCCATCGCATTCCCGACCATGCCCCAGGTCATGGCGTTCAAATCGGATACGGGATCGCCTGCGTCGGCACGGCGCGGCTCGCCGGGCCCGTTGCTCTCGCGGGCGCTGTTCCTGCCGTTGTCGCGGGCGTTGCGCCCACCGCCCGAGGGTGCGCCTTGCAACCAATCGGATATCGGGCAGAGGATTTCGAACATGCTCGAGGACGGGAAACTCTCGCCGCACGATTCGCACGTGAATCGGTCGGCTTGAAAGTCGATTGAGCTACTTCCGCATGCGGGGCATTTCATCTTCCATCACCAGTTTCAAGAATCGGGTGGTTTCGCATCATGATACGACAAGATGCGCTCGAACTCGCATACGCTCTCCGCTTACGCGCCGCCGTCTAGCCCCATGAACTCCGGCGAGTACTCGGCGAACATCTCGTATTTCGTCACATGTGTCATGACGATGACGTCGTCGGGGCCGTACTGCTCGATGTAGTCCTCGAACGTGCCGTCCATGCGGCTGTTGCCGGGCAGGATGAAGACTGCATGTTCGTAGTTTGCCGCGAGGTACCGCGACAGGCAATATGACAGCGAATCTCCGACGAACAGCAGCGTCTTGCCGTTGTTCTCGCAGCTGTTCAGGGCTTCCGTGTTGCCGCCGCCGAAGTACCCGTAGTACTGCGCCACGCCGCCCGGCTCTATGGTGGCCCTGCCCGCGAGGACGTCGTCGCGCATGCCCATCTGCTTTTCCGCCCCGCCGACGTCGCCCAATTCGTAGAAAGTCAAGTTGGAGAAGTCGATGGGCATGTCCTCGAGGTTCGTCGGGATGTCGAGGTCGAGCCCGTTTCTTGCGTAGTCGCCGTACCAATGCCCGACGACTTCGACGGGGTCCACGTAATCGTATTGCTTGAGCGAGAGCCGCTCTGCAACCTGGTTGTACGATTTCAGGGCGCGCTTCAGCGTCCAATGCTCCTCGGTGGCGACCCATTCGTCCAGGATCTCATCGTACGATTCGACGGGGTCGACGAACGCCGAAATGCGCCCATCGAGCCTGTCCACGAGGTTCTTCTGAGCCCATTCGGAATTCAGCCGGTCGCTGAAAAAGCGGTAGGTGGGGTTGGCTTCCGTCTGGTTGTGGCGTGCCACGCAATCGTAGACGAAGCGCACGTCCGGATGGTTCGCGGCGGCTTCGTTCAGCGTGCGCACCCAAGCGTCGAGCGCATTCCCGCCCCCGTCTGCGGGTGCTTGCTCGGCTCGGTCGACGATTATCCCATCGCGGGGCACGACGTAGTAATGCGAGTCGAGGTAGGTGGGGTACACGTCATAGCCGAAAAGCGCTGCCGACGCCGCAATGCCCGCGCGCTGCAACGCCGCGTTGGAGAGCGCCGCCGCCGTCCGCAGGGGGACGTGGTCGGACAGAAACGCGTCGAGCGAGTCCTGGTACGTCTTGTCCAGCACTGCATCCGGCTTCAAATCGGGAAACGTGGCGTAATAGCGCGCTTCGATGTCCGAATACGGGGGAATTTCGACCACGTCGGGTGCAACGAGGTTCGCGACGTTGTACACGATGGCGGAAAACACGATGACGGCGGTTGCCGCGGCGAGCGCTATGTTCCGGATGCGTTTCACGGGCTCCTATTCTAGAACTGGAAGTAGATGAACGGGTTGAACGAGCCCGACACGACCGACGCGCAGCTCGCGAGCAGCAAGGCGACGATGGCGATGTCGTAGGAGACGGAGGCGGCGCAAAAGGCGATGGCCCGGCGCCGGTCGGCCGGCTTTGCGTCGAACGTGGCGAGCGAGGGCGTGTCGAGCCGCCGCGGGTTCGCGATCCCGTCCTCGCGGATGCGCACGGGGTCCCGGTTCTCGACCCAGGCCAGGAAGCGCTCCTTCAAAAACGGGCAAATCGGCGTCGAGGCCAGCGCGCAGAGGGCGAACACGGGCAGGTACTCCCAGGCCGTGAGCTCCCAGAACGTGGAAGCGCCCGTCCAGCCGTAGGCGCCGGCGAGCGCCTGCCAGTAGGGCACGAGCTGGGAGGGGTCGGTGATCCAGAAGAACGACCAGCCGAACACGAACACGGCGACGCAGTACAGGTGGCCGACCGGGGCCGGCAGCTTGGCGAGGGCGCGGCCCCACACGTACTTCTCGCAGATGAGGAGCGCGCCGTAGTAGACGCCCCAGAGCACGTAGTTCCAGGCGGCCCCGTGCCAGAGCCCCGTCACGGCCCAGACGACCGCGATGTTGAACATGTTCCGCGCGGCCGAGCAACGCGAGCCGCCGAGCGGGATGTATATGTAGTCGCGGAAGAACGTCGACAGCGATATGTGCCAGCGCCGCCAGAACTCGGTGATCGAGCGGGAGATGTAGGGGTAGTTGAAGTTGCGCAGGTACCTGAAGCCCATCATGCGCCCGAGGCCTATGGCCATGTCGGAGTAGCCCGAGAAGTCGAAGAAGATCTGGAACGTGTAGGCGACGAGGCCCGCCCACGCGCCGACGGCGCCGATCTCCGGGCCGCCTGCGGAGAGCATCTTCGTCGCCAGGATCGCGACCGTGTTCGCGAGCAGCGCCTTCTTCGCGAGGCCTATGGCGAACAGCCGCACCCCGTCCGCGAAGTCGTCGAGCGTCTCGCGGCGCCCCACGACCTGCTCCTGGATCGTCTGGTAGCGCACGATGGGGCCCGCGATGAGCTGCGGGAAGCAGGCCACGTACATGCCGAGGTAGAGCACGTTGCGCTGGGGCTCCACCTCGCGGCGGTAGACGTCGATGACGTAGGAGAGCGCCTGCAGCGTGTAGAACGAGATGCCGATGGGCAGCGGCAGCTCCAGGTCGGGCACGACCGCCGCGCCGAGGAGGGCGTTGGCGTTCTCGGCGACGAACCCCTCGTACTTGAAGAAGCCGATGACGAGCACGTTGAAGGCGACGGCGAGGGCGAGCAGCGCGCGCCTCCGCCCTCCGCTCGCGCCCGGCGACCCCACGGCCAGCCCGAACGCCCAGTTCGCCACGATCGAGGCCACCATGAGCGCCACGTAGACCGGCTCGCCCCACGCGTAGAAGAACAGCGACGCGACGAGCAGCCATGTGTTTTTCGCCGCGCGCCAGGGCATGGCGAAGTAAAGCGCCAGGAACACGGGCAGGAACGCGAACAGGAAGACTGAGCTTGAAAAAACCATGCGCACTATTGTATGCGATTTATGGGCGCGGCATCGGAAATACGTTTGCACGCGACGGCGAAGCCGGATGGCGGCAAAACGGTGGCGAATTCGCATGCGACCATTTATCATGGTGAGAAGCTCTGTCGGGCCTTTTGGTCGGGCTTATGTTGAAAACGTACGGTATGGCGGAAATCCGCAACGCGCAGGCGTAAAGGAAGCAAGTCAATGCTGAAGAGTCACGAGAAATTCCATTCCGCGAACGGCAAGCGTCTGATACTGGTCGTGGATGACGAGTACGTGGATCGCGAGCTGCTGAGAAACGTCCTCCAAGACGACTACGAGCTAATCTTCGCCGAAAACGGGGAAGAAGCCCTCGGGACGATGCGCGAACTCAACGAAACGCTCTCGCTCGTCTTGCTCGACCTGATGATGCCGGTCTTGAACGGCATGGACGTTCTGAGGAAGGCGAAAACCGATCCCACGATCTCCCATCTCCCCATTATCGTCATCACGTCTGACCAGGATGCGGAGATCGAGAGCCTGACGATGGGCGCCATCGATTTCATCCCGAAGCCGTACCCGCAGGCCGGCGTGATCCGCGCCCGCGTCCGCCGGACCATCGAGCTGGCGGAGGATCGCCAGATCATCAGCTTCACCGAACGTGACGTGATCACGGGACTGTACAACCGCGAGTATTTCTACAAATACGTCGAGCAGTACGACCGCCACCATAGAGACGTCGAAATGGATGCCATGGTAATCGACATCAACCATTTCCGCCTCATCAACGAACGGCTCGGCTCGGTGCACGCCGACAGCATCTTGCGGCGAATCGGCGAGACGCTGCGCGAGATGATGCAGGACGCCGGCGGGTTCGTGTGCCGCAAGGAAGCGGACACGTTCATGCTCTACTGCCCGCATGGCGAATCGTACGAGGCGCTCCTCGACCGTGCCTCCATCGCGCTTTCCGAAGAGGAATCCGACGATTCGCGCGTGTGGCTGCGCATGGGCGTCTACGCGAACGTGGACAAGGGCCTTGTCGTGGAGCGGCGTTTCGACCGTGCGAAGATGGCAGCCGACACGGTGCAGGGCAGCTTCACGCGAAGGATCGGCCTGTACGACGACAAGATGCACGAGCAGGAGCTGTATTCCGAGCAGCTCATCGCCGATTTCCCCAATGCAATCAAGGAGCGCCAGTTCCAAGTCTACTATCAGCCGAAATTCGATATCGGACCCGAAGTGCCGGCGCTTGCGAGCGCCGAAGCCCTCGTGCGGTGGGCCCATCCCGAACTCGGCATGATCACGCCGAACGATTTCATCCCCCTGTTCGAGAACAACGGGCTCATCCAGAAACTCGACACGTACGTTTGGCGCGAGGCGACGCGCCAGGTCGGGGAATGGAGGGAGCGGTTCGGCTTCACCGTGCCCGTGTCGGTAAACGTGTCGCGCATCGACATGCACGATCCGCACCTCGTCGAAACCGTCCTGGAGATCATCGAGGAGAGCGGCATCGATCCCTACGAGCTGCTCCTGGAGATAACCGAGTCTGCGTACACGCAGGACTCCGAGCAGATCATCGAGATGGTCGAACGGTTCAGGTCGCTCGGGCTTCGGGTCGAGATGGACGATTTCGGCACGGGATATTCGTCGCTGAACATGATTTCGACGTTGCCCATCGACGCGTTGAAGCTCGACATGCAGTTCATCCGCAACGCGTTCAGCGGGCGACGGGATACGCGCATGCTCGAAATCATCATCGACATCGCCGAGTACCTGTCCGTCCCCGTCATCGCCGAGGGCGTCGAGACCGAAGACCAGCTCGTTGCGCTCAAGGAGATGGGCTGCGATTTCGTGCAGGGATACTATTTCTCGCAGCCTGTTCCCGCCGAGCAGTTCGAGGCGTTTCTGCTCGAAAGAAAGAAGACGATCGACGTGCTTCCCATAGACTGGCGTGGCGGGCGCGGCGAGGGCCGGCGAAAGGAACGCCTCCCGTTCAGCAAGGAGAGGCGAAGCAGCGTCCTGTTCGGAAGCGTCACGCGGGCGCTCGCCGCCGACTACTTCGGCATCTATTACGTCAATATCGAAGACGATCGCTTCATCGGATACAAGCCGAGCGAACGGAGGAACGACTTCGACGTCGAACGGCGGGGCGACGATTTCTTCGGCTTGCTCCGCGAGACGATGATGAGCGTGATTCATCCCGATGACGCCCCGCTGTTACTGTCGCGGTTCACGAAGGACAACGTCCTTTCGAAGCTCGGCCGCGACGGCTCGTTCGACCTGACGTTCCGGCTCGTGCTGGACGGCTCACCGACATACGTGACGATGAAGGCAACGCAGATGGAGGACGAGGCGGACCGCAGCCACATCGTCGTCGGCATAAGCAACGTCGACGAGCAGGTTCGCGAGGGCCGCGAGCGCGGCAAGTCCATGCTCGTCGCAGGGCGGGACGAATTGACGAGCGTGAAGAACGGGCAGGCGTTCCACATCGTGGAAGAGGAGCTGGACGGCGCCATATGCGAAGGGAGCGCAGAGCCGTTCGCCGTGGCGGTCTGCGACGTCGTCGGCGTGCCCGACGACGCGCCCATGGCGGGAGGGGCCGACGACCAGCGCATCAAGGACGGGTGTGCGATCGTCTGCGTCGTGTTCAAGCACAGTCCCGTTTTCAGGGTTGCTGCGAACAGGTTCGTGGTGCTGCTCAAGGGAGGCGATTACGATTCGCGCATCGCGCTCATGGAGCGGCTGGTCGAAGATGGGGAATCGAGGAAGTCGAACGGCGGGGCCCTGATCGTAGGCGGCCTTGCCACGTACCGGCCCGATGACGACGCAGAGGTCTCATCGGTCTTCGCACGGGCGCGCGATGCTGCGCTCGAAGCGGGTCGAACGCGCTAGCACACCAGGTGAAACGGAGTCGGGGGATGAAGCTCGAAGATTTGATTGCGTACGGCGCGGATGTCGACAGCGGCCTTGCGAGGTGCATGGGCAACGAGGCGCTCTACCTGCGCCTCGTCGAGACGGTGAAAGGCGACGACGGCTTCGCGCAGCTCGAGGAGGCGCTTCGCGACGGTCGGCTCGACGATGCGTTCGAGGCGGCGCACGCCTTGAAAGGCGTGCTGTCGAACCTCGCGCTCGCTCCCTTGGCCAAGCCGGTCGACGTCATCACCGAGCTGTTGCGCGGTCGCAAGGTCATGGACTACGCCGGGCTGCTAGCCGAGATCGAGCGCGAGCTGACACGGCTGCGCGCCTTGTAGGGGCGCCTAGTACTGAAGCGCCTGCTTGAGGGCGTCGCCGACGTCCCAGACCTGGGTTTTGTCGCTTTCGTAGCTGTAAGCCGACATCACGGCGTAGATGACGTCGTCCTCATAGGCGCCGCCGTTGTAGATTCCGCCGCACCAGGAGCCGGGGTACATGTACCCGACCTTGTAGAAGCCGTTCTCGAAGCTGTCGCGGAACTGGTGCCAGTTGTCCTCGCCGTATTGGTAGCCATAGTCGATGTAGTCGGCCATGACCGCCCACAGCTTGCACAGCTTGCGCGGCGAGTAGGTGGCGTAGCCTTCGGGGCCGATGGAGAAGTCGACGTCGGCCTCGTCCATGAAGTCGTAGTAGTATCCGCGGCCGTAGGCGTTCACCAGCGTCGCATACGCGTAGTTGTCGGAATTCGTGCAAGTCTCCCACATGGTTCCCGCGTAGCCTGCGATGCCCGGAGCGTCGTATTTGCAAAGCGAGCAGCAGAACGAGGCCTTGATCGACGAAGCGCTGAAGATCTCGGCGTCGGGGTTATAGGAGATGCACTTCCCGGTTTTGACGTTCAGGGCGATGAAGCCGAGGCGGTCGCCGTAGCCCATCTGATCCCTGATCGCCTGCATGTCCTCTTCGGTCACCGTGCCGTTGTAGACGTGGATGCTCGCCTCGCCGCTCGCGTCGTCGAGAAGGTTTTTCCAATCCTCGAGCCCCAGCTGGACATCACGATAGGCGTTGGCCGTCGAGCCGGGGGCCGCGCCGCCTTTGCGCACGAGTGTCATCTGGTACGCCTCGATGCGGCACGGTATGTTCTTCACGCCCGCGGGCTCGCCGTTCTTGGCCCAGCCCATCCAGCCGAATCCTTGCGCGTAGGTGCGGTAGTACAGGTCGTACTTCTTGGCCATGTCGCCGGTGAGCTTGGCCTGCAGGGCCTCGACGCGCAGGCCCCTGCCCGACGTGCCGGCCATCTGGCCGTTCTGCTTCCAGCCCTGCCAGCCGAGGTTCTGGACCGAAGTCCGGTATTGCACGGAGCTCCTGCCCGCTGCCTCGCCGAGCTTCATGTCGAGAGCCTCGATGCGCAGTCCGCTGCGCGCGACGCCCGATGTGCCGCCTTCGGGGGCGTAGCCCTGCCAGCCCTTCGACTGGACGTGGGACCTGAACCGCAGAAGCGGCGTGCGGTACGCGCCCGCGGTCGCGCCCGGGGCGGGCGCGCCCTTCTCGA